>NZ_JACSLO010000014.1:0-57813 GCF_018618195.1 Exiguobacterium sp. s7
GTATGCTGACTTCTCGCCATAAAAAAACACTCCCCAATCAGATAAACAGATTTGTTATTTCATCTGTCTACCTATTGGGGAGCATATCATTATACGACCCGAAGAGGTCTTATCATTTAATACCATAGTCAGATCATCTTTATTTAATATTCTTGATTTTGTTTTGTCGTTTTTATTTGCTCTAATACCTTGATCAACGTACTTACTGTCTTCAGAATAAGAACCTATGCTTACGACTTTATAACATCCATCATGGGTAAACACAGACTCAATGGCCGTGCCAGCTGTAGCTTTACCAAAATCTTTTAATTTATTCATTGTCCAAGAATCATAAAATGATGCAAATCGGATTTCAGGTTGTAGGTTAATCTTCATTTTTAAATACCTCTAATGCCCCTTGAATCCATTTTTCATTCTCCTCATCATATTGAAGCGAAGAAATCATCTCAAATAGACTCGCTTCCAGCTCTGTTTTCTTCTCACGGACTGCTTTTAACTCACTCCCGATTGTTGCCAAATCGATTTGTTCTTCCTCTTCAAACATGTCGACATACCGTGGAATATTTAAGTTAAAATCATTTTCTTTGATTTCATCAAAACTTGCGACATAAGCATATTTCTCAACAGTCTCTCGCATTTTATACGTTTCAACAATGCGATCGATATGTTCAGTCGAAAGTTTGTTCTGGTTCTTGCCTTTGATAAAATCTTTACTCGCATCGATGAAGATTACATCGCGTGTCTCACGATTCTTCTTCAAAATGACGACCGTCGTCGGGATTGATGTTCCGAAAAACATGTTTCCAGGCAAGCCGATGACCGCATCAATACTGCCATCCTCCAACAACTTCCTCCGAATGACGCCCTCGGCTGCTCCTCGGAACAAGATTCCGTGAGGCAAGACGATTGCCATCGTTCCTGAATCCTTCAAATGATAAAAACCATGAAGGAGAAACGCAAAGTCTGCTTTCGTCTTCGGTGCCAGCTTGCCGTATCGGTTAAAACGTGAATCATCGAGGAACGTGTCATCCGCCGACCATTTTGCCGAGTATGGTGGGTTCATGAGGACGGAGTCGAACGTATACGGTTCATCAGTCGGCCAGTCCTTGTTCAACGTGTCGCCGTTACGTAGACGCATATCTTCACTGTCGACACCGTGCAGGATCAAGTTCATCTTCGCCAAGTTGAATGTTGTCGTGTTCAACTCTTGTCCGTGATACTTCACGCTGTCCGGGTAGTTGAGATAGTTCCGGACGTTCAACATGAGCGAGCCGGAACCCATCGTCGGGTCGAAGACACTGAAGAGTTTTTTATCCTCCTGGTCGATTGTGACGATGCGTGCCATCATATCCGAGACTTCATGCGGAGTATAGAACTCGCCCGCCTTCTTCCCTGCCTCTGAAGCGAATTGGCTGATCAAGAACTCATATGCGTCCCCGATGACATCCCCACCATGACCGACGAGGTCGACATGCGCCAGTTTCTTCAATACTTCCGTGATGGTGATGTTCCGCTGCTGATCATCTGATCCAAGCTTCTTCGACTTCAAATCGACGTCATCGAACAGGCCGTTGAACTGCACATATTTTGAGGCCAATTCGACGAACGCCTTGTTGAGGTCGTTCAACTGGAAGATGTTTTGTTGTGCATGGTCAGCCAAGACATTGAAAAGGTATTCCGGCGCAATGTCGTAACCGAGCGTGTCGACCAATGTCTCAATCAAGTCATCCTTGATCTCATCATCCGACATCAGCTCTATGTAAAGTTCCGTCTGTTTCTTCTGCGTGCCATATTCCTCTAGCGAGGCGTCCGCGCTCACGACCACCTTCTCCAAGAGCTTGTCTGAGAGATACTTATAGAAGATGAGGCCTAGCAGGTAGTTCTTATATTCCGAGGCGTCCATTTTGCTGCGAAGGTTGTCCGCTGCACTGAACAGTTTTTGGTTCAAAGCTGACATGTTTCTGTCTCCTATCTGATATTCGAAGTTTAGTAATAAAAAATTATTCCACACTAAGAATTATAACGTTTCTGTTAGACTTCCGAAAGCAGAGCCTTACCCAATATTTTACACACCATTTCGTTTAATCCAACTTATAATAGAGAATACTCATGAATTAGTCATTCTGGGTCGCTACCTCCTCTGTTCTACAAAAATATATAACTCGCAATTTCAACTGATTTTCTCAAGATTTTAAACTTACGTAATTAGGAGGAATTAGGATGCACAAAAAAGATAATTCTCTCGACAAGAAGAAATTTGAGGAATCAGAGTTAAAGAACAAACGTCGTCAGTCTTTAGCTTTAGAGCCAACCATTCCGCTTAGTGAATTAACACTAACAGACCCTATCATGAAAGTGACGCTATGGATCGGGAGTTTTGGCGTTTATAACGAGTCCATTTTGACTTTTCATTCGAACGGTTTCGTTAAACGAGAACTCTTGATCCTTCAAACGTTTGGCGAGGAACAACGGATAGAATCCGGTTGGTACAACCAGGATGACTCTGCAAAAGTCCTAAAGAAATTCAATTCTTTTAAGACGCATCTCTGGCCGGAGCTGTTCGTAGAAACAGAAACAATCACTCACGATGGGACGCAGTGGAAGTTGGAGGTCTGTAAGACGGGGGAGGAGACTCGTTCCTATAGCGGCAGCAATGCTTACCCGCCGAAGTGGAGGTCCCTCAAAAAATTGTTCGGCCACTATTGACGTCCAATCGTTTGTTGACCAGCCCCACAGGAAGGTGTGAGGATACCACATGGGAAAGAAACGAAAACCAATCCGCAAAGTCGTCAAATATGCCCCTAAACTTGTTTTAGAGTCTGCCGCGTCACTCGGTCATTACGGAGCCCTTGCTTTTGAAATAGTAACAAATCCAATCAAACTTCTCTCGGTCAATCTTCCGATGAGCTCGCAAAGTCTCCCTATGTGAAATACCGGCGCCGCTTCATGGACTATCTCGCATGGAAACTGTATTCGGAAGGCGATATGACCCTCAAGAACATGTCCTGGCTCATGGATGAGTTCAAGACACGCGATGATGTCGTCAAACTGTTCATCGCCCGTGCCAAAGAGATTTCGGAGACCAATCACTCTTATCAGGCGACCATTCTATTGGCCATCTACTCTGCGAAAGTGTTTGCCCGGCCAGAACTCGCCACAAGCAGTGAGTCCGCTTTCTTCTTGCATCTTCTGTCACAAGTGAATGACAACGACCTTCGCCATTTTGAACTCATCTATGACCATGCGGCTGCTCTCGAACATAGATTTACTCCACTTTACGCTTGTGACGCCTATTATCAATCGATCGGTGATCCAGTCTTTTAACAACTTCCCCCCTAAAAAACGTGAGGCTGCTCTCTTGGCGAGGCTAAGCGATGACCCGGAATTCATATCATTTTACACGAGTACAGACAAGCTGACGTTTCTGGGTGTGTTGATGCAGCGTTCGTTCAGTTTTGGAAGCATCGGACATACTCAAATCTCATTGAATCCATATAGCGATAGGTTGAAAGAACTGTTAGAAGAGTCCCGGTTGTTGGAAGATTCCTTGAGGCGTTCATCGAGCCCTTCGTAACCTCGATCTCGAACCGTCTAGTCTCGGTATTAATGCCTCCTCATCAATCCGGATTTTGTGTATACAGAGTCCTTGACATATGGTCATATCTAATCAAAAGTGACGAGAACACTTTAAAATGTATACATTTCGACGTCGAAATGTATTAGGCTTGTCAGCAATGCCTCGTCTTGTGTTTACGTAGTAAATACGCGAAAATGGAAGTGAGATAAATGCGAGTCAACATGCGTTCAAATGAGAAATCTATCAAATGGTAAAGTGGTGAATGCTGTGCAGTCTAATGAAACCAAAGTGACCTCTTTTCGAGTCTCACAAGAGGTAAAAGAACACATCCAGCGGTTGTCGGAACAGCGGCAGCTGTCGACGAATCAATTGTTTGAAGAACTGATCACCTTGGCTGATAAACAGGTGCCAGACCCGTTGATTAGTGAGGAGAACGATGCTCTCCAGGCTGCATTGAATCAAGTGCTGGCCCTTTTCAATGAACGAGCCACGCGGCTCGAGCTTCAATCAAAGGAACACGAACGGATCTGTTCGCGCTATCAAAAGACGATTCATGACCTTGAGCAAAGCATCATCATAGAGTCGGAACAGCTCAAAGAGGACTATGAGCGTCAAGTCGCGGCCCACGACCAGGAATTAATTCCACTTCAACATCAAGTGGAGCTCCTGTTCGCCGAGAAACAAAACGCTCAGGACGCCCTCGAGACCGAACGTGCTTCTTTCAAAGAGGAACTGAAGGCTCAGAAGAAGTTGGTCTTTAATTTAGAAGAAGACGTCAAGAAGCTCGAGCTAGAGCGCAGCCAGCTCAATCGTCAAAACCAGAACCTGATGGACACGCTTGACGAGTTGAAGGCACGAACGCGACGAAGCGACCAACTCGAAGAGGAGAACCAAAAACTTCATTTGGAAGTGCAGCTTCTCCGTCGTGAAAAAGAGGCGTTCGAGAACCGGTTACAGGAACAGGTCGAGCTCGCGGTCTTGCGGGAGCGGAACACCCAACAAAATAAACAATGATACGAAAAGGGTACTAGATTGAGTCAACCAGTGACTAAATCTAGTACCCTTATATTTATTACAAAGTAAGGATTTAACGGTTCGCAGAAATCGTATGATACATGTTCAATGACTTGACCAAAGATGCTTCCTACGCACGTAGAACCATAACCTCATGAGAGTATAAAAATGACTCCATTTGGTCCAATTAAGATTTTACCCGCAATCCACGCATCTTGAATCGATTACGCTTTTCTTCTAATTTCACTTTCATATCTACCGAGAACGTACTTTCAGGAGTGTTGTAGGCACGCCGTGCTGCCATACTAAGCATTTTTGCCACATCCTCTGCCCGGTCGTCCTGTAAATCATGCAGTGAAGATCGAACATACTGGCGAGCCATTTCTCGGTCACGTAGCGATTCAGGGACCGATACATGACGACTTAACGCCAGGGCCAATTGAGCCGTCTCTAAGCGATAGCTTGTCCCGCCTGCCTGCATACGATTCAGTTCATCCGCTAGCTCGCTTTGCAGACGTACATGATTGCTGTCTGTCATCGGTCACCCTCCTCTACTCTTCTTTTGATTTATTATATACCCTTTTCCTGAAAAATTCGACTTAAGTCGTGCACGTTACAAAATGGATCGTCCCACGTCATGTTCGCTTTATATTCCTCAACAAGATCGAGTAGTTTCTCTTTATCGCAAAGTTCCAATAGATTCGTCTTTTCGAGATCCTCTAGGTCCTTTTGGCGAGAGGAGAAGATCTTGGTACATGCTAAAAGTTCAATGTCGGGGATATACACATCAATCGCCTCGAACAGACCTTCAATCTTATGCCGGAATTCATTTTCTCTAAAGTCTTCACGAGGTGGGAACTGAATCACCCCTTCGACAATTTCAATTTCATATTCATGAAGCGCCTCTTTCAGTTCAGGTGTCACAACACCCTCCGTCACGCGAATATCAATATCTCGCGTCGGACGATACTCGGCATCTTTATTCATCATTTCAATGAAGAGAAGAATCCCTGAAGCACCAACTACGACAAACTCGACTTCTATGCCCCTTGAGGCACAAAATGTATCGAGGACAAGCAAGGTGTCAATAATACTCTCCACATCTTTGTATTGATTGGAGTAAGTCATGTATGTCCCTCCTAATGAAAATGACCCACTCTGATCCGGTATGTTAGGAGTCTTCGTGGGCCATGATGTATTTCACATCTCTCAATTTACTTCGTATTTAAATAGGCACTGAGAGCCCGCCGGATAATCTCATCTTCTGACACGTGTTCTTTTTGCGCGGCTTGCGTTAATCCAACGTATAAAGGATCTGTCAAATCAGCAAAGCGAATCTGCACACGCATCGGTTTCACAGGTTTAGCTTCAACTTCAAGCACGCGTTGTTCCTGGCGTTCGATCAACATCCGTTTCACTTCACGAAGTTCTTCACGTGTCATCTCGTACACCGTCTTGTCTCCTGAAGCTGTGTAGTACTTCTTATTCTCGAGTAGCGCGAGCTTTGGATCTTCTGGCCACGACAACAATTCAGCAAGTTTCGTCGCACTGAAATCTTGCTCGAGCGTTTTCTCTAAAATGTTCGGACCAAACGTATTCCAAAACGAGACAAATCGATTCACTTGAGAATGTGACATACCAATTTTGGCTAAGAAGTCTTTCCAATTGCCTTCTTCTTGTTTGAACTCCTTCTTCGTTTCAGGGTCACGGAATAAACTATTTGCGTGTGCAAGAATACGACATTTTTCGACAAAACTCGTCGCTTGAATCGCATCGATGTGGTTATAATACTGAACGATTCCATCCATGTCCTCGGGCAGCTTCTTCGTAATGATACGTGACAATCCCGTCGCTGGGAGGGCCTGATAAGGGTTCGACACGGTCGTCGTCGCGGAGAATTCTTTCACAGCCTCGACTTGTTCCGTACGGCTATCCGTCGCTTGTTGATTCTGATTCACCGGAAGGTTGGCACTAAATGTAGAAATTTTCGGTGTATGTTTCTTTCGGTTGCGTGTCATAACGAAAGGACCTCCTGAGCAAGTTGTAGATAGGCATCGGTTGCTGGGCTCTTGTGATCAATGACCGGCCGAGACTCCCGTTGTAGTGTCTGAACCTTCACCGCGTAAGGTACCGTCGTCAAAACCGGAATACCGACTTCTTTTCCAAGCTCTTCAAGTTCTTCGACTGTCGTGACATCCCCTTTTGAGCGGGCGCTCACCATTGTCGGGATGAACGCTGCGATATGGATGTCTTCCCGGAACCGCTTCATCTCTTCAAGCTCTTCTGGAGCCGAGTAGACGGCGTCCATCGAGAATTTCTGCATTTGGACAGGCATCACGATTCGGTCTTGGGCGACGAGTGCGCAGCGAGCATACGGGTTAAGCGCTGAAGTCGATCCTGGGCAATCGATGAGACAGATGTCAAACAGCTCATCAATCTTGGCGAGCTCTTCACTGAGACGATATTCATATCCGATTTGACTCGTTAAGTCACTCGGTGAGGCCGAACGTCTAGTTGGCACAAGATAGACGGTACCTGTCTCATACTCGCATGTCACAATGACCTGTTCGATTGGTGTGTAGAATGGGTCATTCTCTTCTAGTAGACAATCGAGTAAGACTTTTCCTTCGTAATCGTTCGTGAGACCGAGTCCATTCGTCGAAGAGGCCTGGTCGTCCGCGTCGATGACGAGGACACGTAATCCGTCGCGTGCATAGACATGCGCCAAGTTGATGGTTGTCGTCGATTTCCCGACACCGCCCTTTCGATTGTACAATGCGATTTTCTTCATGATTCGTCTCCTCGCTTCTCGTCTGTGACGTCGATGATATTGTCGTTCACGGTCCGGTGGATAATTTCCGTTAGAAGTTCACTCACGCTTCGATTTTGGGCATGTGCATACTGTTGGAATTGATCGGACAGGTCGGACGGAATTCGTGCCGAAAGAACCGCAGATGGTTTCTTTGTTTTTTGAAACGGACTGACTTTGACCTGTTGCACAGGCTCACGAGTCTTACGGGCCTCACGAATTTGTTTGACCGTCAACTCGTCGACGCTTCGCGACTCTCCGTCAATATAGAGTCCCTGTTCGACAACTTCCTCGACATTATCGAGATACATCAGTTCAAACAGCTTGGAAGCCGGTAAGCTCGCAAGTGATGCTTCAAGTGGATGTAACGTCTCATAGGCTTTGATATACCGGGATGCAAGAGAACTCGACATCGAAACGGCCTCGAGGAAACCGATCCATTCTTTTTTGTCATGCATCTCAGCACGGGCGATGACCAGCCGCTTCCCGATCTCGAATACAGAAATCGTTTGAACTTTTGAGAGTTCGTTGATCTCATGGACGAGATCTTCGATTTCTTTCGACACCGGAAGTTTTTGAACGAGTGTACTGATATTCGTTAAACCGCTTTGATACGGATGCTGCTCACTAGGTTTGATTTTATGAATGTTACGGTTCCGTGCCTTCATGACGTTCCACCTGCCTGTTCGATGACTTGCTTGGCCAATAGTCGAAACGGTTCAGAGAGTACCTTCGATTCCTTAGAGCGGTACTGGATGACACTTTTCCCACTATCCGCAGCTTTCTCGATGAAGGTGGATCGTTTGATCATCGGAAGGATCTCTATTGCCTCTTCCTTCGCTATGGCTTCCATTGCTTCATAGTATTCTTTATCTGCCTTTAACGAAGCATCCATGGCGACGGGAAGAATACCCGTGATGACGAGGTCCGGATTATAGAACTTTTTCACTTTTTGTACCGTCCGTACCGTACTCGCGAGTTGATCGAACACGAGCTTCTTCGGCATGAATGGGATGACCGTCATGTTTGACGTCGAAAGCACGACTTTCGAGAGTTCATTGATTGATGGGACCGAGTCTAAGATGATCCAATCAAACTCATCCTCGAGTGGTGCAATCATGTCCTTTAATAGGAAGAGCTTGTCTTGCTCGGAGATCAAATTGATCAATCTGGCATTTCGTTCATTCGAGGGGAGAAGACTCACGTGATACGTTTCATCATCAAAGAGAACTTCTCGGATATCGAGATTCCGTGTATGTACATCAAACATCGTCATGTACTTGATCGTGTCGGATTCTTTTAACATCAACTTACTGAGCGAGCCTTGGGGATCTAAATCAATGATCAAGACCCGCTGTCCTAGCTCACCCAATGCGTAAGCCATATTTAAAGAACAGGTCGTTTTCCCTGACCCACCTTTCGATATGTAAAACGTGAGTATGTTCATCTTCTCTCCCCTTTCTATCTCATATCATGTCACAATCTTATTTTCCTTACAACATAAAAACGAGTATAAACCGAATAAATATCAATTTAATTTGTATACACTAAAAATAAGTCGTTGTATACGATGTTTACTAGCCGATAGATCATGTATACGTTTCGACGTCGAATTGTATACATTTGTCTATGAGTAGCCTTGTCAGAAATTGATTGAACAAGAACAGATTGGATTCCTAAATCTCTTAAAGAAGAAATACATTATATAGTTGGATCTGACTTTAAATAATAGAAGAAGATATACAAACCGTATTCTTCTGAGTTTAAGAAATATAAATAGATTATAGAGAGTTAAATAAAGATTAATAGAATTAGAAAAGGTAGAGCACTTCCAAACCTAGTCATACCAGTCACTCTGACAGTTTATGTGAAAAGAGAAACTTCAATGGGAGTACTGTTTCTTTCATCAAGGCTTTTTTTCTTTCAATAAAGATTTGAGATTTAAGAAACAAAAGATGATTTACTTCGATGAATACTTGATTAAGTGGTTAGTCGTTTTGATTTTTTTCCTAAAAGTAAAAATAGGACAGTCGATACCCATTGACTGTCTAAGGGTACAGTTGCAAATAACACACAGACAGAAACCACCTGCAAAAATGAGTCATTTTCTTATAAATTTTCAAAAAAGTGCACGACTAAAAAACCATCATGCGATAGCCATTTTTGCCTGGGCCTTTTTAAGTTGTTGATGAAGATAGAAAATCGGTTCCTCAAAGAACAGCTTATGGGTGCTCGAGTGGACCAAGTCCTCACGATGGTGTAGGAATACTTGTTTTAACTCTTCGACGACCTGTTTAAACGTTTCGGTCCCGAATGTATCACTCATCGAGAAGAGTGAGTCACGGGTGACCTTGAGTGCGTCAAAGTCGAAGAACTCCCCTACTCGCTTACGCAGCTCAAACCAGAGGAGCTGAACTTCAGTGCGGTCTTTTTCTTTGATCTGCTTACTGTCTTGCGCAGCCGATAGCTGGACTTCAAGTAAGAGCGGTCGTGTCACGTCTTGAACCCGTTTCTTGAGCGAGACATTTTGTTTCACCATGTTCAAGAAACGCTTACTGTCCTCGACAAGCGAGACCTGAAGGAATGTAAGACCAGACATCATCTTTTGGATGGCGAGTTTATGGCCACAGTATTTAGGGAGAAATCCTTTGATCTCATCGTAGGTCAGGATGGCCTGTTTATTTGACTGGACATGAACATCTTTTTCAACTTGAACGATTGTCCGTAGCGCGAGTCGTAACGTATTTACGTTATCGAGTGCGATTAGCTCGGACAATAGACCGTGCCAAACAGACGTATACCCGGTCTTCGAATCGACTGTGGCACCGTCTACAAACAAATCACGATAGTTTTCAAGGTAATCCGTCAATTGGATTGAAATCACACCTGGGAAGTGACGGACGACCGTCATAAGACCATTTTGTTCGAAGGTCTTTAAGTTGTTATGTAGGGAGCGGATCGACGTGCATGCAAAATCCGCGACCATGTGGTCTTCGATGAATTCTATTTTCCCTTGGTCGTCAGCGTAGGCGAGAATGGAGAGGATATGGCGGATCCGAGACTTGGTCCATTTGAAGGCCGTGAAACAGGCCGGGATGTTATAATGATGCTGCTCATAACGATAATGATCGGCTCGTTTTGTCCAACGTGTCAATCCGCTCATCGCGACCAATAGTTTATTGGCGACCAAAATATGTCGATTCGTCTCCATCATCTCTCCTACACCTCCCTATCCTAAAATATGCTAGTTTCAGTATCCAGCTCTTTCAAGATAGTGTCAAAGTGCGTTTTCAGTACGGCATTTTGTTACCAAAATGAAAAAAACGTTGGTATGAAGCCATTTTGAACCGAGATAAATATGCGTTTTCAGTACGGTCATTTGTTACCAAAATTGATTCATCCGCTCTATAGTGCCATTCCTTTAGAGAATGGAGTAGATTTTTTTAGATGGAAGGAAGAAAAGTGTAGTTTCGGTACGGTGTTTTGTTACCAAAAAAGCAAAAGTGTAAGTTTGGTACGGTCGTTTGTTACCAAAAAAGAAGGAAATGTAGTTTCAGTACGGTCATCTGTTACCAAAAAGGCAATAAGAGTCTCAAAAATTTATTTTCTCAAGGGCGATGATTCCATAAAAAAGTAGTTTCGGTACGGTGTTTCGTTACCAAAATGAGAAAATGCAATTTCAGTACGGTCATCTGTTACCAAAAAACAAAAAGTGCAAGTTTGGTACGGTCATCTGTTACCAAAAACGTTGAAATCTGATATAAAGGAAAGCCATATTCACCAAGAATGGAGATTTGATTGAATATGTATCGAATTTTAAGATAAAAAATTTAGGGAAGGTAGATTCAAACCAGCGCCATATTTTAAGAAGAATGAGAGAAAAGTGTAAGTTTGGTACGGTATAAGCAAAGATATAATTCAGAATGTTCGACGATACTCGACATCATTGGACGTGTTGGTTCCAACTTCATTGTTAAATTCGAATCGTCGTGATTCATGTGAAACAATGAAGTAGGTAAATTAAAAAAGAACCCAGATAGACTGGGTTCTCAGATTGTAGACAAAGTCACGTTTCAGACGAACTGAAATGTGCGCGATAACAGTTATAACAGTAACGTGTCCGCATGACCTGGCAATTCCCAAGACTCCAACGGATAGAAGGTGAAGAAGTAATAATCGCCGGAACGGTGCCAATCCTTCAGGATGAAATCATGTTCCTTGATCCGATCTAGATTCAACTCAAGCTCTTTCAGGTTATCGGCCTTTCGGACCTTGTTGAATCGAATCGAATAGGTGAACTGACGCCAGTGCCTTCGCACCGGTTGTTGCTCCCCTGTCTGGATGGAGCTTATCCGCTCTTTTTGTAGGACGAAGGCCAGGTGATAGGCGAAGCTGCCTTTCAGTTGTTCGATCTGTTCCCCGTAGATGCTGACAATCTGTTGTTTCAACAGGTCGTCGTAAATCTCCTCACTGACCGTGACGATGACCTGGCTCTCGGCTAATGTCGTCGCATTTTTAATGGTCACCGAGGAGAAAAGGCCTCGTATGAAGAAGTCCCCGTCTTCGTTGTGGCCTGCGACACGATAATAACCGAGCTTCATGAGACGTTGCGTCGTCAAATCGTAGCTTTTCCCACTATCGTTCGCATACAGCTTCTTGACGAGCTGCGAGAGCGGGAAGATGATTTTCCGGCTAGTCTGGAACGTCATGTCCCGATACGCCAGAATCTCTGTGAAGGCCTCGAAGTCTTTCGAGTCAAGGTCCGGCACTTTCCCGTTCAATTCTTGAATGAATTCTTTGCTGACAAGGACCGAAAGGTGGTCGGGAATACCTTTCTTATATTTCGGGATCACCGTGTCATAGTTCTGAAGCTCGAGATTCAACTGCGACACTTCATTCAGTTTCTCATCCAACAGGTCTGTCTGGTTCTTGATGCGGTCAGACATGCCGAAGAATGGGATATCAACGGCGAGCGTCGGAGAGTGGTGCGCCGTCGGTTGGTTGAAATCGACCTCTTTGGCGACCTCCCAAAGAATCATCAAAACGTCCGTCTTGAGTGATGTCTTCTTCTGATTCACGGTCTTTTGGGACCAGTAAGGGTACGTATGGATTAACAGATTCGGATTCTCAGCCCATTCCTTCAATTCTAAGATACATTGTTGCATATAACCTTCGATGGTTTTCACGTGAAACTCTTTTAAGAAGGCTTCAGGGCCGACCAAATGATGATAAGCGGTAATCATCTCGAACCGGGCACGCAATTCTTTCTTCGGGCCACGCCCTTCCTCGTAGTTTCGGATGGCAGCCTGCACCCATCGCTTCTTTAGCTTGTTGAACGAATGATAACGTATCTTCTTATAAGAAGCCTCTAAATTTTCGAATTGATAGTGCTCTTGATAAAGTGTCGTGACGAATTCCTGGATATCAAAAATAGACACGCTGTGGAGAATCTCCTCCATACGATGCCTTTGAATAGCCGTGACCGCTTGAGAAATGATGAGTTGTTGCGAGCGGCCATTGGAGGTTGATTGAGTCTCCATATTGATCACCTCTTCTAAAGATAAATATAGCACAAATTTAGGCATACTATTTTATTCAATTTGATTTATTTCAAATACCTTAAGTCTATTCAAAAGTGTGCGCCGGCGCACACTTTTGAATATAAATATTGTAGACAAGGCGACCCCTTATTCTTTCACGCTATCTTCGACATTCATAGAGAATTAATATGCTTTGCGAACAACAAAGCATCATGACACGTCAGCGCTCTTGAAATATTTTAGGAATATTTTAAAAAATGATTGGGTTTAAATCAAAAGTGGGCTTAGTATGTGTTTGAGACGTACAAATGTTTAGACTTTTTTTAGGATACTCGAATTTGTTTGTTCATGAAACATGAAAGCATTTAGGAAAGTGTGCGCCGGCGCACACTTTTTATAAAGATTGTAGTGTAAATATCTCTAGTAATAACAATGTCTCCTGGGCAAAGAATTTGTTCAATGATATAATTCAGAAAAGCAAAATTAAAGGATTGATTGTAGATGCGAACTTACAAAATATTAGATTTATTTGCCGGTGGCGGTGGCTTTTCCACCGGTTTTTTGAATGCAAGCCACTCTCATGCTAAATTCGAAGTAACAAAAGCTGTAGAAATTGATGATGATGCTTGCAATACTTTAATAAGTCATTTAGGTGAAGATAAAGTTTTAAAAGGCGATATTACTTGCCCTCTAATAAAAAAAGAAATTGTTGCTGAATGTAAAGAAGTAGATGTGATTATAGGAGGCCCACCCTGTCAAACGTTTTCTTTAATCGGACCAGCTCGCTCTGGAAAAAGAGAAGTTCAAGACTCATTGAAAAATGATTCTCGAAACACGTTATACCGTCATTTCTTTGATTTAGTTTCCGAAATCAAACCGCGATTTGTTGTATTTGAAAATGTTGAGGGGCTTTTATCTAAAAGATTTGAAGATGGATTAACTGAAAAAGAAAAAATGGCAATTGAGGTTATCAGCGAGCAACTCGAAGACTTAGGATATTTCACGCGAACTATTGATGGCCAAGGAAGTGGATTCAAAACATTAAACAGCTTAGACTATGGAGTTTCTCAAAAAAGACGAAGAGTTATTATTATTGCTAATCGTCATGGAATCTATAACCCAATCCCATTAAAAAAGGATTTAACGAAAGAAGTTCCTACATTACTGTCTACAATTGGAGAACTTCCGGTCTTACTTCCACAAATCAATACGAATGGTATGGAAAAACTAAAAAAAATAGATGTAGTCTTAAAGAATTTAGATAAATGCATACTCTCTTTTTTAAATAACATTAATGAATTAGACAGGATTTATAAAAATCGTCCTGAAATTAATAACGAACAATTTCGCTTACTTAAAAACTATTTAAATGATAGTTATTTAGTTACTAAAAATAGAAAGCATAATGGGTTGGAATTCTTAAAGGGATTTTGTGAAGATTACAATAAATTAGCTAAACAATTTAATAGCAGTAGTGAGATACCTTGTAATATGACTTTACATCAATCAAGAAAACATAATTTTAGAGATGTTGTAATTTTCTCGATGATGAAACAAGGGAGCACATCGTCAGGTTTCATGAATCAAAATTCTCAAGATTTCGACTTGTTATTAGATCAACTATACCCGTACGATAAAAACAAACATACAGACACTTATGTAAAACATTCGTGGGATAAGCCTTCAAACACGATTCTTGCTCACATGCAAAAGGATGGTCTAAAATTCATTCATCCAAATCAACCGCGAACATTTACACCATATGAAGCTGCTCTGATTCAATCTTTCCCCAAAAATTATGATTTTTGCGGTGGAGCTAACTCTCAGTATCGACAAATTGGAAATGCTGTTCCGCCCCTGATGTCAGAAGCTATTGCTCAAGGGATTTTAATGACTTTATTAAATTATGATTTGGAAATAAGTAAGTAAAAAAATATTGTTAAAAAATAAAATATGATTTTTTAGGGAGGATAAAAGATGTCTCAACATATACTTGAACCTGCAGCAAGAATTATAAATGCGATTGGTAAAGACTTGATTAAAGATGTACCGGCATCTGTCGTAGAATTGGTGAAAAATTCGTACGATGCAGACGCAAGTTTCGTTGAATTAATTTTCTCGATAAAAAATGAAGAATTACAAATTGAGATAAGAGACGATGGCCATGGAATGAGTGAGGAAACAATAGTAAGTAGTTGGTTGGTGCCGGGGACCGATTATAAATTACAAAGAAAGAAAAGTCCTAAAAAACGAGCGTATCAAGGTAGAAAGGGGATTGGAAGGTACGCAGCTGCTGTGCTAGGTAGTCAACTTGAATTAGAATCAATCCAAGGTTCAAATAAGACCATTGCTAGAATAGACTGGACTGAATTTGAGAAAAAGAAATATTTAAAAGATGTAGAAATCTTTTTACATACTGAACAGACAAAATTGCAGCAAGGCACAAGACTGCTTATTACCGGTGGTAAAGAATATATAGAATTATTAAACGAAAAAGAAGTGAATAATATTATTAAAGAATTGAGGAAATTAAAATCACCTTTAGAAGATGAAACCATCGATGTCTTTGATATCTATTTAGAATTTAAAGATTTTTACAAAGAAGCTGACAAAAATATAAAAATCGAAATTGAGCCTTTTCCTATTCTGGAAATGTATAATTACAGACTCTCAGGTACTATTGATTCTAAAGGAAGAGCCAATTTGCTTTTCGAAAATGCATATAAAACCCCGGTTGATATACAAAAAATCGAAAAGCAAATAGTTTTAGAAGAGCATGAATATTACTGTGGAAATATACAACTGGATTTTAGGGTCTATGATAAAGATGTTGAAGGAATAAATTTCTTGTTAAATAGATTAGGTAAAGATAAACCTGGAGAAACAATAGGTAGTCGTTTCGCTAGGCAGTTACTAAAAGATTTACCGGGTGTAGGGATTTATCGTAATGGTTTTAGAATAAGACCGCATGGCGATCTAGGATTCGATTGGTTGAATTTAGATAATCGGCGGATACAAAACCCCTCTTTAAAAATCGGTTCTGATCAAACAGCTGGATTTATTATGATTGAGCCAGAGGAACTATCACATTTGGAAGAGAAGAGTGCACGGGATGGATTGAAGGAATCGCGCTATTATGAAGGATTAAGAACCATGCTTAAAGAGGTTCTTTCTGAGCTCGAGAAGAGAAGATTTACGTTTAGACAGACAAAATTGAAAAATACTCATAGTTTGTCTCCGCAGAACCAGATTGATTCTTTATTCGACTTCACGGAATTCAACAGTACGCTCAACTCAAGTTTAGAAGAAGGACTAGCTAAAATTATAAATAACCCTGAAAATGCTGAAGAGTTAACTCAAGAAATAAAGAAAAGTGTTTCAATAAATGTTCAAGCATTGGAGAAACAAAAAAACATAGAATATGAAAAAGTTAAAGAAATAATCGCAATCTATCAAGGTCAGGCTACTTTGGGGAAAATAGTGGCTGTTATTTTACATGAAGGTAGAAAATCTTTAGGGTGGTTTAGTAATCAAATCCCTAGAACAATAAAATGGTTGAATAGACTCGGTAAAGAAGAAAAGATTGATACTCCGTTATTTAATAAGATTCTTGATAGGCTTAAAACAACTGAAAAAGAATCTGTAGCACTTACAAGGTTGTTTAACAAATTAGACCCTTTAACGACTACGCGAAGAAGTCGTAAGAAAAATGTTGATATGAAAAACGTTATAAACCATGTATTTGAAATTTATGAAGGTGAATTAAGCACTGCAAATATAAAATTTGATTTTACATCACAAGATAATACTAAAGTTTATGGGATTGAAGAAGACTTTATGATGTGCATGACTAATTTGATTGAAAATAGTATATATTGGTTAAAAAAAATGCCAAGCAATGAACGCTCTATCACTATAAATATAAAAGACGAGTCGAAACTTCTTGTAATTGATATTATGGATAACGGGCCAGGTATTGAACAAGATTACATTATAGATAAGTCTATATTCGTGCCTGGATTCAGTGGGAAAAGTGAAGGTTCTGGAACTGGTTTAGGTTTGGCTATTGCTGGAGAAGCAATAGCTAGAAATAATGGTGAACTAAAAGCAATATATAGTCCAGAAGGGGCGCATTTTAGAATTGATTTAAAGAAAGATGGTGGAACTATAAATGAGTGAAATAGAGGAAATTTCGGTTTTAATCATTGAAGATGAAGCCGTTCATATTCAAGTTCTTCAAGATGCATTTGACGATTTTAACGAGGAAACCCCGCATCTTAAAATCTTAAGTCGGGCAGTAACTAGCTATAAAGAAAGTTTAGAATTGTTACTTATCGAAAATTTTGATGCAGTAATTGTCGATCTTAATCTTAAACAATCAACAACTAAGCCTGAAGAATTAGAGGGAAATAAAATTGTTGATATTATTAGAGATAAGTTAAGACTTCCCATAATTATACGTACAGGATATCCCACGCAATTTCATAGTGATTTAATTGATGAAACAAACGACTTTTTAACTATCTACACAAAAGATGATTCGACAGATAATATTATTAAGGACATAATTCGGTGGCAGAAAAATGGTGTGTCTCACACTCTAGGAGCAAAGGGTGTTTTTGAGTATTATTTAAATGAGTTATTTTGGGTTCAGATTTCTAAAAATCTCACTGAATGGGAACAAAACGAAATTGATTCGGCGTCTCAAGAACGATCTCTGATAAGGTATACTTTAAATGTTCTCCAAGAGTACTTAGAAATTGATACTGAATCCGGCGGATATGAACATTTTCACCCAGCTGAAGTATACATCAAGCCACCAGTAAAAGAATCTTTATTCTTTGGTGATATATTAAAAGATGAAGGAGAAAGACATTTCATTATTTTAACTCCTGCATGCGAAATGGCTCAAGGCAAATGTAAAAAAGTTCTTTTGGCCAGAATCAATGAATACGATAATGTGGAGAAATTTATGAGTTCTAAAGAAAGATATTTAGGAAATACAGAAAGTAGTAAGAAGAAGCAAGTGCTAGAACAATGGTTTAGAAATGGTCATTCAGATGGTTTAGGATACCATTTCTTGCCTTCTTACTCTGACTTTCCTGGAGGATTGATTGATTTCCAAGACGTTCAAACAATTGATTATGATAAAATAGAGCTAATAAAAATTGCAACTGTAACTAGTCAGTTTGCTAAGGATATATCTTCTAGATTTACATCTTACTATGCTCGTCAAGGGCAACCGAGTTTAAATTCCGAATTAATTATCAGGAACTTTACTTAATAAAATAATCGAGAACGATTTAAAATTAGTTAGATGTAATGTTTTTAATTGATGAATTATAAAATTAAGTGCAACACCTAAAAGTGAACGCACAAAAAGCCCATAGCGACGGCCTCGTGTAGAATGAAGTTACGACACAAACATTCAGACGGAGGAATCGCTATGAGCTACACCCATCTTACCACAGCTGAACGCGTGAAAATAGAGACCTATCTGGAGCTCGGGATGTCCATCCGGTCCATCGCGAGACGGCTCGGGCGACAGCCCTCGACCGTCTCGCGGGAGATCAGACGGAACCCCAACGCTACGAGAAGGCGAAGACCAACTGCGGTGCCAAGACGAAACTCGATGACACGATGCGCCGGACGATCGTCGAGAAGCTGCGTGCGACCTGGTCCCCGGAACAGATCGTCGGCCGCCTCTACGCAGGAAAAATTTCCTTCTCCACCATCTACCGTTGGATCTACGCGGGACGGATCGACGTGCCCCTGACCGTGCTCCGCCAGAAGGGGAAACGTCAAAAGCCGACCGAGACGCGCGGGCGCATCAACATCGGACTCCCCATCTCGCAACGACCGCCAGAGGTCAGGGGGCGCCGGACGTTCGGGCACTGGGAGCTCGACACCGTCGTCTCCGGACGAGGGAAGTCGAGGGCGTGCGTCGTGACGTTCATCGAGCGGAAGAGCCGGTTCTATCTCGCCCTGCCGATCGCGGACCGCACCGCGGCCTCGATGGAGGGGGCGATCCATGCGGTGCACGGCGCCTTCCCGGACGGCACGTTCGAGACGGTGACGACGGACCGTGGCAAGGAGTTCAGCGGTCACGAGCGCATCCAGGCGTCGCTCGGCGTGCCGATGTATTTCGCCGACCCGTACTCATCGTGGCAACGGGGGAGCAACGAGAACGCCAACGGGCTCCTCCGCGAGTTCTTCCCGAAAGGAACGGATTTCGCGCAGGTGGCGCATGACGAACTCGCGGACGCGCTGGCCAAGATCAACGGGCGGCCGAGAAAATTCCTGAACTGGAAAACCGCACACGAGGCCTTCACCGAGGAAGTGTTGCGCTTAATTTGACAAACCGTCATAAACAAACTGTACTGATGAAACTTTAGACAATTAATTTTTAATGCTGAATCCAGCAAAAGCAAACATGGTGAATGTTTTTGATAAGATTGAGCTAGGTTATCTTTTATTTTCTTTGGAGTTTACTCAAAGGGTAAATCCGAATTGGAAAGTTGATTTAGGGTCTGTAAATAATGGTTAGTTGTGCTGATTGATTCATGACCGACCAATTGCATGACCCCGATCAACGAACTTCCGTTCGCCAAGAGCTTTGTGATATAGGCCCGGCGGAACCAGTGGGGCGGGATCTTTTCTTCATTCGCGACATGGTCGACCGCCTGATGGGTCATCAAGCGAAGCGCTTCATATGTGATGGCCTTGTTGGCTTTTTTCGTGCTGAAGGCGATAAAAGGGGACGAGACCTCCTCAATCATCATCAATGTCTGCAGCCGATTTACGAGATGGGTCGCCTTCTCGGTAAGGGGGATTCGACGCCACTTGTCGCGTTTCCCTTTCACCTCGAGATAAGATGTACGCTGATTTCGCTTCACATCGGTGAACTTGATTGACAACAGTTCCGCCGCCCGCATACCTGTCGTCAACAACAAATACCCGATCGTCTCGTTCCGGAGCTCCATGAGCTCTTTTTTTTGTGCCCGCTTGACGGTATATCGGAATGACTCGGCGATCCGCTCGATCTCGTCGAAATCGATTTCACGCCGAAGCAACTCAGGGCGCTGCTGGTTCTTCACATGGAAGGCCAGATTATGTTGATGATACTGGTTGACGTGGAGGTAGGTCAGGAGACGCTTTAGCATGTGGTTCTTCCGCTGCGCCGTGCGTGGGGCATACTGTTCGTTCACCTCGAATAGGAAGCGATGGATGTCGAGAACGGTCAGGTCTTTTAACCCGTCTGTCTTCGTCATCACAAAATTAAGGATGAACTCGAGGTCCAGTTTATATGCTCTTCGTGTGTGCGGGCTCTTGTCCGCATAGATTGGGAACAATTCCGTCGCCCAGAACAATTCGATGATCTCGACATCATTCAAGGTCTCGAGATCAATATGGTCCTTCCTCAATGCTTCGGCCAGTTTCGGATTCGCCCCGGTCAGTTTTCGCAATGCTACCTCGAACGCCTGCTGCTTTCTCTCAATCTCCATGCTTCTACCTCTTTTCGCTCAATATTTTTAATAAAATTTCCGCGAACATTAAAATACGCGATTGAAATTCAGTATTACATATGTATCTTGCTTAAAATACGTTTGTAATTAGATTAATTAATTAGATGGATATGTATTACATTTATAGATTCAAATGCATCTAAATTATTATAACTTGTGATAATCCTATATTATCACAAGTTAATAAAGAATAGAAAACCGACTCAAAAATTGAATCGGTTTTTAGAAGTTGAAATTCTTTGTAGAAAATACTTTAATTGAACGATTAGCTTTACATAGATTACATTTGCATGACCGAGTACTTTTTTGTTTATGTTCATCTACAATGCTCTGAAAATGGATTCTATCTGTTTCGTAAGTTAAATACGCTAAAGAATTATTCATACTAGTCAAAATCGTTATTTTTTCACGGATTTTTTTTAAATATTTATACTGTTTAAATTTTTTGGTATTTTTTAAAATCTTAATTGAAGACTTACACTCAAGGATGTAACTTGAATTTTGAACTTTTTCATTTATCGTTTGATAAACAAAAAAGTCTGGCACATTAGGGTTATCATTATTTATATGAGGAACTAATAGCTTTTTTGGATTTGCAGTTTCATAGAACTTAGGTTCTTCTACAAAGTGTGTAGTACAAATTTTGAAGTCTATTAAAGTTAAAAATGTAGTTACCTCTGATTTAAAAGTCGCAACTAAGCGTTCAAGAAATAGTCCTCGAAATTGATGTCGTTCATTTATATTTTTGGGGTATGTCCTAACAACTAGTGAATCCTTTAGTAATTTAAAGACTTTATTAAATATTGATTGATATTGATTTAAAAACTCTTCTCTCTTGCCCGGTATTCGCCCGCTAATTTTATATGCCTTATATGAGTCTAGTTTAAAATTGTTTTCAAGCCGTTTTTGTGTTTCAATTAATCCTACTTCGCTATCGCATGGCTCTGGCAAAGCATTAAATATATTAATTAAAGGATTCAAAAATTTTTTATGGTCCAAAAGTTCTGTTAATAATTCATTGATCTGTATTTCTTTCAGAGAGCTTTTAATGATTTTTGGCTCAAAAAATAATTTATTATTATCAATGGATACCATTTCTTAGTTCTCCTGTTTTTCAAATGTTTCTGGAGGGTCAGGGAAATGTTTATCTTTAATGTAAAGTTTAAAAATTTCTCTGACCTGTTTCCAAATCAATAAACTTAACTCATGGTTATTGCGTAAAATGAAATTTTGAAATTCCACTAAGGATGTATTGATTTTATTATTATTCGAGAAAACAAGCAATCCAATAAATTGCGCCTCACAAAAAGGAGAGTATTCATCTGCTCCCCTTTCTTCAATAAAATATATTACTGTACGAGCCGGTAAAATTAAACTGTTCTTTCCCTTGTTGAAATCTTGCATATTAGATTCATCTAAAACTTGATCGACATCTGCGAATGAAAACTCAATAGCCAATTCAATATGTTGCGTATCTTCATTCGGTTCTAAATGAAAATTATAGGCAGCATCGGTAAGTTCATATTTTACATTTTCGAGTATTAAATTATCAGCATTATTATTCATTTGATTACCTTCTCAGAGTCCATATTTAACTTCTGTACATATTTTTTAGTTCTAGAATAATCACTCTCTGTATATAACTTATACGCATAAAGCTTTCGCTCATCAATGAGGGTCATTAATTCATTCGAAACTTCTGATAGACGTGTAACATCGACAACACCAGCTTCTGATGTGGAAACTGGCTCATCTTTCATATATTTTAATCTGTCTACTAATATTTCTAAATCGATAGCATGATCACTTTTTATAGTTTTTTCGTTAAGGTTAGATAGAATGAAAATGTTTTTGTTATCCTGTGCAGCAGGTGAAGCTACTCTTATATAATTTTTATATAGATGTATAAATTTATCATCATTTTCAGTTTTTTTATTTAATTGCTTAGTTTTAATGAATAAAGAAATTAAATTATCTTCAACTTCTTTAAAATAATGTGAGAGTTCGATCCCTATATCATTTTGACGAAAAGCAACATTAGGCTTAATAAATAAACTCATTAGTTTTTCTACCCTCCTATATTTTGTTTTTATAATCTTAAATTTCGTTTATTATGTAATTTCCCCAGACTTAGTATTTAAAAACTTATGTCAATAGTTAATCATAGTGCATATTAAAAATTAAAACTAGTTTAATCTGTTGATTCGTATTATTTATCCATAATTATTTAGTACATTTAAACTTTTTCTCTGATACTTAATTAGTATTCTCCCAATTACTTCATAGTACCTTTGTTTCAAAAATTATTAGAGGTTTATTAATAGTTTGATAAAAGTTATTTAACAATTTTTGAGATTGAAATTTAAAATAATGTTAAGTATAGAACTTTTGCTGTTCTAAGATTTTGACTAATAATAGATATATTTTTTATTAAGTTAATTAAATTTTTTGTCATTAAAAAAGTCATTCAATGAGATTTGTAGACCATCACAAAATTTTTGAATCGTACTCACTTTTGGATGTTTTGTCCGTCCATTCATTAATTCGGAAATCGTCGCCTGATTCAAACCGCCTTTTTGAATCACTTGATGGATCGTCATGTTTCGTTCCGCTGCGAGCTCCTTCATGCGCTCGATGATTGCCTCGTTCAATTCCACTTGCTCACCCCACGTTCAAAGTACTTGCTTCATCCTTATTCTTTGCGAACTCTTCTATCCCTTTACTCTAACATAATCTCTTGAATTCGAAACAATTGTCATTATTTTCTATGATCGAATCCTCAATTTATAGTTATCTATAAACAGGAATTATTGAGTTACTGATGTTCAAAACCCTTTGTCTCAAGCAGATTCGACAAAACGTGGCAAATTATAAAATTCTGACATATCAGAAAACTGATGACTAAATAGATTTTTCCTGTTATATTCTAAGCAACAAAAGGAAACATCTGTTTGGTCGCCGCTCTGGTTTACAGAAAGGGGAAGGCTTATGTATCGATTCGGGGAGTGGTTGAAGGAGAACCGCCGGCTCTCGGGCTGGTCACAGGTCGAACTATCGGAGAAGACATTCGGAGAGATTTCACAGCCCGCCATCAGCCAGTATGAACAGAACCGCTCGGTGCCATCGATCGCGGACATCGACCATCTGGCCCGCGCGTTCGGGCATACGCTCGCGACGGTCCCGTGGGACGCCATCGACTTCGGATACGGGGCGAAACGTTCCGTCACCAAGCTCGAGCGACGCCGGTTCGACCTGAAGGAACTGCCACAGGCCGACTCGGTCCGCACGTTCGACGGGAAGACGTACGAGTTACATGGCTTCATCGGCATCGAAAAAGGAAGCGGAGAGGCGGTAGAACTGACACAACTCTATTACCGGATCCGTACCGTCGTCAGCGATGCCCACGTGCTCGCCAAACGGAAGAACCCGAACGACGAGCTCGTCCACGTCAAGAAACGGAAAAACGTTCGACAATAACCGACACCGGCGCACCAGCACATCCTTAAGGATGGTCTCCTCCAATCACATACCGGCGTGTCCCTCATCAGTGACCGGGTGAGCGGGATCTACGCACAGATGGTTCGGCGAGAGTCGCCTAAAACTCGCCACAAGGTCACCGCATCGTTCCGGGTCATCGAAAAACCCTGTACAGCTCCTTCGATTCATGAGGAGCGGAGTTCGTGGGGGAACGGCTAGAAACCCACCACACCGAATCCGACTGTCCTTAATGATGTGCTGTTGCACATCACGAGATCAAGGGAAGGAAGTGTTTATGGTGGCATCAAAAGAACAGAAACAGAACCGTAGCTTCGCCGAGAAACTCTTACGCATCCGTGGGAAGGACTACGAGGAGTGGCTCGACGAACAGCATCAACAGGTTATCCAGGACAACCAGGAACTCATTTTGGAGGCGCTCGAGGCGAAGCTCAGCTTCAAGTCGCCGGCGCACCAGGACTAAGGAGGGAACGACATGGGACTCAATGAGACAGGGCTCAGCTTGCTTCAGTTCTTTCAGGGACTCGCTGTCATCGCCGCGGCCATCGCTTTCGCGATTGGGGGCTTCTACTTCATCTTCGGCGGGGATCGTGGTCGCTCGAAGGCCGTCGGCTGGCTCGTCGGGGGCGCCGTCGGTCTGATCATCGTCATGGGCGCGTTCACGCTCGCCGAGATGGTCGACCAGAACATCAAATTCTAATGCACACCTACGCAGCGTTCCAATCGGAAGGCTTTTTTTGTTGTTTGAAACGAGAGGAGGAACGAGATGCTGTTTGTACGATTCACCGACGTGCCGGACACACGGATCCAGAACTATGAACGGCTCACCTTCGCCGATGCGGTCATCTTGACCCATGAGCTGCACCAGGTACGTAGCGAGGAAGGGACGAGCTGCTCCGGTGACTTCCGGCTCTTCGACCAGAAAGATGAGTTGCTCTATCGGGGGACGTTCACATTCGGGTCCGAAGGCACCTATCCGAACCTGTACCATCAGGTCAAGGACCGGGTACAACGGATCCGGACGAAGAAAGAAGATAACGCGAAGAAACTATGGCTCCTCGACGAGATCGAGGCCGAGACACCGGACGATTACAAACGCCAGTCCGTCAAATCAAACCCGACCGTGTCGTCGACCTATCAGTCACGGCTGACCCGCCTGCAGCGCCGCCTCATCTATGGGGCGGCCACGGTTGGAGTTCTCTTCACATCGTTGTTCACTGCCGCACAATGGTTCATCGACAAGGAGGCGCACGCTGAACAGGTGACCGGCGTCGAACAGACGTGGTTGGATGCCTATGAACAGGCGCTCCAAGGTGAGGAATCCTCACTAATCGATTTACTAGAACGGAAAGACCGGTCAGAGGAAGAGGATGCCCTATTGATCGACCTCTATCTGGCGGAAGGAGAAGACCAGAAGGCGCTCGAGCTCACGGATGACCCCATCCTAATCGAGACGAAGTTAGCTGGGCTCAATCTATCCAATCAGAAGAAACTGGAACGGCTCCAGGAGTTCCAAGCGTCACATCCGACCGATGAGGGCACGTTCGATATCGCCGTACTGGAACGGGACCATGAGACCGTGGTCATGACGAAAGATGTAGAATGGACCGCGCCCCGCGTCTCGGCGAAAGTGACCGCCTATCTCTTTCTCAGGGACATCGAGTCCGCGAAGGAATGGGCGTCCAAGACGAACGACCCTGCCGTACAAGAAAAAATCGACAACTATCAAGATAGTACGGCCACGATCGACGGACTGAACGAAAAACTTAAGAAAACTTCTAGCAAGGACACTTCGGCCCGTGAGAAAATTCAAGCCGCTATCGCTGCAGAAGAAGTTAATCTAGAAACGATTCTTTATTCAGATTAAGGTAGGTGAAATAATTGAGAACTCCGTCTCTGTCACCACGATTCCCGATACGTCTGATCTTCCCCGCCCTGTTCTGCCTGTTGGTAGTGCCGGTCGGGATCTTTTATCTGCTGAACGGGGTCTACAACATCATTCGACAAATCATGACCCCGATCGTAAAAGATGGATTGTTGGCCGGGGCGACGATTCCGACGCTCTCCCCTTCCTTATTCTTAGAGGTGAGTCTTCCCTCTTCGACCGTCTTGATCGGGCTGATGGTGTTCAGTCTGTTCATCGGACTGGTCGTGTTCGGCAAGGTATGGCTGAACTTCCGGGATCTGCGAGAAAATCAGAAAGGGAGCGCCCGCTTCACCTCATTCGATGAATTGAAACAACAGTACCGTCGCGTCCCCGACCGGAAGAAACGGTATGACGGATTAGGCGGTGTCCCCGTCGGACGGGTCAAGAACGAGCTGTTCATCGATGACTCGCCCGTCAATAACCTCGTCATCGGGACGACCCGATCCGGCAAAGGCGAGACGTTCGTCTTCTCGACGATCGATCTGTACAGCCGGGCGAGTGATCAGGCGAGTCTGATCATCAACGACCCGAAAGGTGAGCTCTTCGCCGCCTCGAAGGAAACACTCGAGCAACGCGGCTATCAGGTCGAGGTGTTAAACCTGATGAACCCGCTCCAATCGATGTCATACAACCTGTTGCAACTGACGATCGACGCGTTTTTAGAAGAGAACTACTCGCTCGCCCAACAGTATGCGCGCTCGGTCGCGTTCATGTTGTACCATGACCCGAAGGCGCGGGACCCGTTCTGGGCCAACTCGTCGATCGACCTGTGTACGGCGCTCATCCTCGGGCTCTGTGAGGAGGCGAAAGACACGCCGGAGAAGATCAACATGTACAACGTGGCCCTCATGCTCTCGGACTTAGGATCGCGGACGGTCGTGACCCGACAAGGGCAGGAAATCTCCGCGCTCGACGAATTCTTTCAGCGATTCCCGGAGAACCACCCGGCCCGGCTCCAGTTCGCGACGCTCCACTTCTCTGGTGGTCAGACACGGGCGAGTATTTTAGCCAATACCAATGCGAAACTCGGGATCTTCACGTTGAACGGGACCGGAAAGCTGACGTCGATGAACTCGCTCGACATGCGACGCATCGGATTCAACCGTTGGATCAGCGGACGGGCGGAGCCACTAACACGACTCACGTTAAAATTCCCCGATGGGACGACCCATGCGCTCACGACGGACGACGATGGCAGCTTCATCGTATACCATACGTCACCACTCCAAATTGGGGACCTCGTTCAGATCTCAACCGACTCAAGCACTTCGACGATCCAGCTGGAAGCGCATGACGAGTTGAGTGGACGGTTCCGCTACTCCATCGACGGGACGATACAGATTCGTGAGGTGATGCACCAGCTCCGTCCCGTGGCGGTGTTCCTCATCGTCCCGGACTATGACCCGACGTTCAACGTCATCGCGTCGCTCTACATCAAACAGGTGTACACGGCGCTCGCCCGGGTCGCCTCGCAGACGAAACAAGGCAAATGTGAGCGCCAAGTCGTCTTCCTTCTTGATGAGTTCGGGAACATGCCTCCAATCGAGGGCATGGCCAACATCATCACGGTCTGTCTCGGCCGGAACATGCGCTTCAACCTCGTCATCCAGGCCTATTCCCAACTTGAGAACCTGTACGGGGAGGACTGGAAGACGATCGACGGCAACTGTGGGAACACACACTATCTGTTGACCGCGGACGAGTCGACCGCCGAACTGATCTCGAAGAAGCTCGGTGAGGCGACCATCGTCACGAAATCCCGGTCCGGGCAGACGTTCTCGCTCAAGAAATCGAAGACGGAGAACGTGGACGGCCGCCGGCTCATGACGGCGACCGAAGTCATGGGGTTAAAAGAAGGCGAGATGCTGATTATCCGTGTCATCAAGCGTCAGGACACGAAGAAACGACGTATCCAGTCGTATCCGATCTTCCTGAGCGGCAAGACGGCGATGAAGTACCGCTACGAATACCTGGCGGACGACTTCGACACGGACCGCTCCCTGCATGACATCGACATCCCTTGTCGTCACGCCGGTCTCGACTTCGAACAGATCCGTATCCGTTTCGCCCAGAAAGAAGACGAGACGGAAGCGAACACGCCATCGAATCAGGAAGAAAAGCCACTGACGGTACGGGACGTGCTGCAGGACAGCATCCTCCGCTCGATGTTCGAAGGACATGACATCGGTGGGATGCCCCTCCCTGAGTTCGAAACGAACCTGAACCTAGGAGTTTACGACGTCACCGACAGCCAGAAGAGCTTTTTGAGCACGATGATCGCGAAACGACTCGAGAAACTGAAGCAAGGCACACCGTAGAGAGGAGGCCGAATTCATGGCCGAGAGTGCGAGAGAGAAGCGAATCCAGAACGAATTGCGCGTCGTCGCGAGGATCATCGAGACGCAACGCGTCCGCCTCGAACGGGGCGACGTGCTCAATATCCAGACGACCGATGGCTTTCTGACCGTCTATCAGGACGACACCTCAGACACCCCAAAAACTGTTACACTAATAGATAAGTTCGACTTCCGCGTCAATTTAAAAATCGCGGATCTATTGAAGGGGAAAATCGTCTGACGGAGGGGTAAACGTTATGAGGAAAATCTTGATTGGTGTCCTACTCGGAAGTTCGTTACTTTTAGCATCGTGTGGTGCCGAAAGTTCGAATTATCTTTCTACGACTTCTGTCGAAGAAATTGCAGATATTAAAACTGAGCAAGAAAGTGCATACGTTCTTGTAGACAGCGACAGTCAAGGTAATGAAGGGGCTTACGTTGATACTGTGCGAGAAGTCGCCACGGAAAAAAAGAAAGACGTTCTCTTATTCAATCCGTTTCAGCCTAATGGGGAAGATCTTGAAGAACGTTCTACCCAAGAACATCCTGAACTTAAAGGTGGCAGATTGTATGAGATGATTGATGGTGAAATCAGTCGTGAATTAAATGTATCTGCTCTTACAGAAGATGAATTAAAGGATCAAGTTACTAACTTCATTAAATAGCCTCTGAATGGAGGGATTCTATGGGTGATAACGAAGTCGTAAATAAGCTACAAGAGTTCACTGATATCCTTAGTCTCAGTACACTGGTACTGGATGCCCTCCGCTCAATGGGTTGGATTTTAATACGTGGCTTAGCAGCATTGATTGATGGACTTGAAAAAGTGACTGACAGCATATTACTAACTAAAACATTTTTTAATAACTCTCAAGTGGTTGAATTCGTTTCTACGATTCAACCTTTTTTGTACGTTCTTTTAGCTGCTAGCTTCCTATTCACGGGTTACCTCATCATTTTTCAAAAGAAATTTGATCGGGAAGGATTTTTAATCAATCTGTTTATCACGTTGCTCATTCTCGGACTATTATCTCCAACGATGACGCAAGTAAGTGAATTCAGTGATACCGCGATTGATTTCACAACTCAAAACTCTGGCGAAAACTCTTCCGGTGAATCGATATCAAATCAGATTTTACGAGAAAACATTCATGATTTGATTGAATATGACCGAAACGATTTTTCCGGTTTGGAAGGTGAGGCTTTGAACTCTCTGCCTCAAAGTCATTTACGAAATATCGATATCAACGAGGTATTCGATAGTAATGAATTTCGCTTGGGAAGTACTGGCGAACAAATCTCTCAGTCCAAACTAACCTGGAATGGTGAAACGATGGGAACCTCGAAACTCGACCAAGGTGGCGTCGAATGGAACAACCAATATTACTACCGCTATCAGCCGAACTGGTTGACCATCTTCGTGACACTCGGAATCATGGGCTTCACGCTGTTCTCGATCGCTTATAAACTGGCGCGCCTCTCGTTCGAGCTCGCCTTTAACTATGTTTTGGCGATTCTCGTCGCACCTGCCGACCTGCACAGTGGTCAAAAGACGAAGAAGGTCATCCAGAGCATTTTGAACACGTTCCTCGTGATCATCCTGATCTTCGTCTCCATCAAGCTGTACACGATCGGGACCGCCTATCTCGCGGAGACGTTGGACGGGTTCGCCTATCTGATCGCCCTCATCGCCTTCTCGGTCGCGTTGATTGATGGGCCGAACATGGTCGAGCGGCTGTTCGGGATCGATGCCGGGCTCAAACGGGGCTGGGGTGTCGCGCTCGGCGCCTATGCCACCGGGAAAGGTGTGACCTCGGCCGGTGCCCATGCGGTCTCAAAGGTCGCGCGTGCCGCGCAGGGCGCACCGAAGATGCCATCGCTCCATGAGGCCGCGACGACCCGGATGGATCCAACCGCCGTGCCCAAGAACGGTTCACCGCTTAGTGTGGCGGCCCAAGCTCCACAGCGGACGGACGCCGATAGACAAACCGATCCAGATGGTGTTGCTCAGACGAATCAAACCGCAAGTCGTACTCAACCTGATCAAGACAAACGGACAAGTCCGCAAGACGTTGCGCAATCAATCAGTGGTCAAGAAACCGAGCTTGAAGTGCACGGTTCCCAACACGTGAACGAAGCGTCGGGTCACATGTCTCCTGAATCGATTCATGCGACGAATCCAGAATCGAATATCGAACGTGGACCCGACCATCCAACCACGTCATCGGAGACACCAAGACCGGAACCGATTCGCGATTATTCGAGCTCTGGTCATTCTCCAGTCCCTGCTTCATCGACTCTCGAACCGGTCACCGGGTCCACCGATACTACATCCGGACCAGGCCATCGTCACAATGAATCAGTAGACAGAAATGACGTGACGACACCGACATCTCATGAGGTACCACCTTCAGGCGACTCATCCTCGTCTTCGTCCTCTACGATGGATTCGAATGATGCGTCAACAGAGAAACGCCAAGGCCGCGCCCGACGGACCATCCATCAGGACACCGTGCTCGACGTCGAGACCGAGGTCATCGAACAGGTGCGTGAGAATCAGACGCATCGTCATAGCCAGCACCAGGAAGAGACGCGACGGATCTACCCTACCTCGCCACCGCGTCCTGACAATATTGAGAAGAAGGAGTGATGACCCATGCGTAAATACCGGATCCCGAACGAAGTCACGACCGAACTGAAGATCAATAAGATGCTCTATCTGCATGACTTCCTGTTCCTTGTCGGGCTCATCGTGCTCCGGCTCGTGACGCTCCCGTTCATCCCGTCCGTGCTGCACATCCCGTTCACGGTCTTCCTCGTCGTCTTCGGGCTGTTCATGGTGCTCCGGCCGGCGACTAATCCGCAAAAACGGATGGTCCACGCGCTCTACTACGCGCTCATCAAACGCAAAGACACCTATCTCGCGCTCGATGCGCAGGCGAAAGGACGTGATTGAGATGGCTCTCATTGAAGACACACTAAGGGAACCGAGACGCACAGGCACCTGGCTCGACGAACAGGACGTAGTCGAGAAACGGAAAGTCAAAGACAGGGTCGTCGTCAAATCGACGGTCGCCGAACTGATACCGGTCGTCGACATCACTGGGACCGAGGCGTTCGAGATGCGCGACGGGACCTATCTCGACATGATCCAGCTCACCTCAAAGGACATCTACTCCTTGAATGAGGAGGAAAAAGACCATGACGTGTTCTCGCTCGCCTATCTTCTGCAAGCGTACACGAACCCGCTCAAGGTCGTGCCACTGAACACACCGCTCAGTCTCGAGCGGCAGAAGCTCAGCATCGAACGACAGATTCGACAAAATCAGACTCCGGCCTACCTGCCCTTTTTACTCAAAAAGAAGCAGGAGCTCGAATACCTCGAGGAGCATCGCACCAATCGCGATTATCTCCTCTTTTTTTATGCCGACGACGAGCGGACGCTACGTGAGCGGAAGACGCACCTCTATAAACTGCTTCGCCGCTCGAACCCGATGCGCGAGCTGACGCTCGACCAGAAAATCCATGTGCTCTATCAATTGAACAACCCGAACACGAAACCGCAACTCGACGCCTGAAGAAAGGAGTGACGCGCATGTGGCAACGCCTACGTGCCAAGTTATCCAAACAACAGGACCCGGAGACCGTCAAGATTGAGAAAGGCTATAACCCTGACGTCATCGCCAAGATTCAGCCACAAGGTGGCATCCGGTTTGAGGCCAACTTCGTCCGGCTCGGTGACGGCTATCTGTCGTGCCTCCATGTCTATAAATATCAGTCGCTTGTCTATGACTACTGGCTCGAACCGATCCTGAACATGCCGGGCGTTTTGACGACGCTCGACATCGGGACGGCCGACAAGCGCGAGATCATCCAGACCATCAACAAGTCGATGGCCGAACAGAACACACGCTTCGAGAACGCGAAGGACAACATCGACCGCATCGACGCCCGGGAGACGTACAAGGAACTGAACGAGCTTTACGAACAAATCACCCAGGGCGAGACGATGAAATATCTGCATCTGCGCCTCTATGTGAAGGCGAAAACGCTCGATGCACTCGAGGTAAAAGTGCAGGAAGTGATGGAGGAACTCGAGGCCCGGAATTTCCGCTCGACAATCTTCCTGAACGAACAGGAGTGGGAATGGCAGAGCCTGTTCACGAGCTATGATCAGCAACAAAAGCTCCCGAACCGGCGCCGTGGGAAAGAGATCCCGTCCCTCTCCATCGCCGGCGGCTATCCGTTCCACTTCACGTCGCTCCAGGACGCGACCGGCACGTATTACGGGACGACCGACACGAACGGTAGCGTCATCTTCGACCTGTTCCATAAGGACAAACAGCGCAAGTTCTATAACGCGCTCATGATCGGCAAGATGGGGTCCGGCAAGTCGACGCTCCTCAAGAAGACCGTGCTCGATCAGGCGATCAAGGGCAATAAGATCCGCATCCTCGACGTCACCGGCGAGTTCTCGGACCTCGTACGCCAGCTCGGCGGGAAAGAAATCGCGCTCGACGGGTCGGCCGGGCTCATCAACCCGCTCCATGTCTATAAGACGGTGACGAATAACGATGGCAGCGCCAACGAGGCGCTCTCGTTCATGCAGCATCTCTCGAAGATGGCCGTGTTCTATCACTACATCAACCCGGCGGCGACGCAGGAAGAGACGAACGAGTTCGAGATCCTGCTCCGGGATTTGTACGTCCGGCACGGGCTCTGGGACGAACAGGGTGAACTGCCGATCACGACGCATCCGGCGAATCGATACCCGACGTTCTCCGATTTCTTACATCTCGTGCGTCGTGAGCTCTACACGGACGACACGCGCACGTCGATCAAGGAAGCAATCAGCCCGAATCGGGTGCGGCGTCTCGAGAACATCGAGCTCGCCGTCACGAACCTCGTCCATAACTACGGCAACATCTTCGACGGCCACTCCTCGATCGACCGGTTCGACGAGGAGCTCATCGTCTCGTTCCCGCTCCGGAACCTGACAAGCCTGCGCGACGAGGTATTCCAGGCGCAGGTGTTCTCACTCATGAACATGCTGTGGGACGGGATGATTGCCAACGGCTCGAGTCAACTGAAAGCCTATAACCAGGGTGTGCTCCGGACCGAGGAGGCATGCAAGTACCTCATCGTCATCGACGAGGCGCACCACTTGATCAACACGCGCGACATCGCCCAACCGGCCATCCTGTATCTGCAACGCTGTATGCGCGAGGCGCGCAAGTATTTCGGTGGTATCTTCTTCGTGTCGCATCTGATCACCGACTTCGTGCCGGCCGGGTCGAAGTCCGAGAACGCGGAGAACGTCAAGTCTCTCTTCCAGTTGACGCAGTACAAGATCATCGGCGAACAGGACGCGGAGAGCATCCCGATCATCCAGACGGTGTTCGACGGGCAGCTCTCGAACTCCGAGATGCGGATCATCCCCTCGCTCGAGACGGGGCGTGTCGTCCTCAGCATCTCGGGCGTGCAGAACCTCATCTTTGACGTCGACGTCGCGCCCGAGGAGCTCGCCCTGTTCGGTGGAGGTGCCTGATGTGGGCGGCCGCGAAACGGACGGCCCGCTTCGCCGTCACAGCGAAATGGCAGCTCGTGACGCTCAAGTGGCGGCTCATCCTGCTCGGCATCGCGGCACTCGTGTTGTTCCTGGTCATCCTCGTCGTCGGAATCCTCGACACGCTCACGGGTGTCCAGAATGAACAACCGACCGACGTCACGTTCGACACAACAGGCGGTCTCCAGGTGAGCGACCAGGTGCTCCAATATCGAGGCTTGGTCGAGTCGGAACTGACGAAGCACGGACTGGCCGAACAGACGAACCTCGTGCTCGCGCTCATGATGCAGGAGAGCGGCGGGCGTGGGAACGACCCGATGCAGGCGAGCGAATCGAAGTGTGGACGGATTGGGTGCATCACCTCCCCTGAGGAGAGCATCGTCTACGGCATCGAACATTTCGCCTCCGTCTTCGAACGGGCGAACCGCGACGTGCAACTCACGTTACAGAGCTACAACTTCGGCGGCGGCTTTATCGATTATGTCCAGGAGAACGGCGGACGATACTCGAAAGAGCTCGCCATCTCGTTCTCGCAGATGATGTACCAGCGCGTGAAACACACCGGTATCTATCGTTGTCATCGTCCGAGCGCGGTCCAGTACGGCGCCTGTTACGGGGATATCGAGTATGTCGAAGCGGTGCTGAAATACCTCGCGCCGGTCGCCGTCGCCGACGGGGTCATCACGAAAGAACTGTTGTCGGAGTTACGTTCCCCGCTCGCCATCCCGCTCAACGTGACATCGCGTTTCGGGTGGCGCGTCGTCTTCGGACAACGGGACAACCACACCGGTATCGACTTCAGTTGCACCCCGTCCGACACGATCCACGCGGTCAAGAGCGGCACCGTCATCTATAGCGGGAACCGCGGACCGTACGGCAATCTCGTCCAAGTCCGACACGACAACTACATCACGGCGTACGCGCACCTGAGTCGTCTCGGCGTCCAGACCGGGCAACAGATCGACGCTGGGCAGGCGCTCGGGTACTGCGGCACGACAGGCCGATCGAGCGGGAACCATCTGCATTTCGAGATCAAGACGAGCGAATGGTCCGGTCATATCGACCCCGCCCCGGTCTTCGGATTTTGAGTCATGGATGTATGGAAAGGAGGAGGAAGAATGAACTTCACCGCACGTCACCTCGCGTATCTGTTCGGGGTACTGCTTCTTATTTCACTCGCGGCGAACGCCTTTTTCTATCAACAAGCGACGGCTGTCACGGGTACTTCAGACCCTAGTGAGACGAAAAATGAGAGCGTCACTTCCCTTGAATCGGCAACCTCCGAGGATACGTCAGCGGACACCGAACAAGTCGTCGCTTCAAAGGAGACGGAACGAATGGAGGAGCTGACGACACGCGCGACGCGCTTCGTCGAGTACGCCTTCACAATCACGAAGGACAGTTACACGACCCAGAAACGACAGTCGAAGGACGTCATGTCGGAGGAACTCGCGGCCACACTCTTCGCCGCTGATGGGAGCGACGTCGGCACGTTCGAGACGACCGTCCGCGACATCGAGGTGTTCCCTTCTCTCTCCGGAGAAGATTGCCTCGTACGGTTCGAACAGGAGCTGTGGATCACCGAGACGGGTTATGAAGAGACGACGCAAGAACTGTTGGCCCTGACGTTCGAGTCCATCGAAGGACGTTTGGTCGTCACCGAAATGGAAGACCTGACACCTGAAGGAGGAATCTAGATGCGACGACAAACACGACGGCGTCTCACCCAGAACGTCTCCCGGTTCTACCTCGTACTCGGCGTATTCTTTGTCGTCGGCTTCCTCTTTTTCGGTACCTCGTCGTTCTTCTTCGCCGAGGAGGCACCGGTCAATGAGACGCCGATCAACGAGGCAATCCGTCTCTCGAACGGAGAGACCGTGACGCTCCACGCGTCCAGTTACGATACGGAGGCCAAGACAATACGCATCCGACTCTCGCTCGATGAAGCACCAGGTAACACGAACGATCATCTCTTCCGCTATGTCTATAAGGCACGTCCGGATTCCGAGAAAGAAGTCATGGTGCTGTACGAACGGAACGACCAATACGTGCTCGAATTGAAGGACGTGCCGAGAGACTTCGACCAGCTCGCCGTCCGAATCTATGGGGTAGACGAGTCACAATCAATCGATGCACTCACATCCGAGGAACATGAGAACAGTCTTTTGACGTCCCTCTATGCCGACCGCCGGACCATCGAACAGGCGAACCACAGTTCATCTGATGAGACAACTTTCACGAGACTATTCGTCGAGGACGAGCTCGCGGAGACCGAACGGCATTTGGAAACAGCACAGCAGTTAGTCGTAGCACAACGGCAACAAATCGAGCGACTCGACCGTGACAAAGAGGAACTCGAAGAAGAACTTCCCTACCTCTCGCTCGACGAACAGGTCGAACAAGAGAACGAGATTTTCGACCTCGGCCGGAAGCGTGACGAGCTCACACTAGAACTTGAAAAGCTCGAACAGTCGGTCCAGGCACTCGAAGAAAAGCATGAAAAACTACGCGTACGGCTCCGAGAACTGTCGATTTAAGTGGCACATTTCGTGCCAAATCGCTGGTTTTACTGGCACATTTCGTGCCGTTTTCGGACTTTTGATGATATCACGGAAACCCCAGGCTCTGCCTGGGCTATCACGACAAGTGATAGCAGTTTCCCCTTATGCTCTTTGAACGAACTTTTCGAACGTTGGCAATATACACTCTCTAGAAAGGTGGTCAGCAGATGGATCTGTTACTCCGCGACATCGACCCTGTCATCGTGAAGCAGATCGATGAGTGGGCGAAGGAAAACAACCGCTCTCGGCAACAATATTTGAAAGAACTGCTCGCCTCTTGGTGCGCGAACGGCATCCAATCGACGCAGGTCGAACGGCTCGAACGACAGCTCGAGGCGAACACGCTCCATTTGAAACGGAGTGCGGACGAGCTCGCCGAAGTGACTCGCTTGTTGAACGAGGTGATGCAGGATGCGTGAGACGCCGGGCGTCGTCATCAAGTCGAAGTTCAAGGTTCCGGGCACGAAAAAGAAATCGCGCCGCTACACGACGTACCTCGACTACATCAATCGTCCGGACGCAAAAGACAGCAGCGAACAGTTCGAGACGTATCACGATTATATGGAAGACGAGACGAAGTCGAGCGGTCTGTTTACACGCGAGGACGACCGGTTGAACGACGAAAAGCGTCGCGTCGTCCGCGACATCTTCAAGCACGCGCAAGAGAACGGGAGCATCCTCTGGCAGGACGTCATCTCGTTCGACAACGCCTGGCTACGCGAGACCGGTGTGCTCCACGACGACCTCGTCGACGAGAAACGATTGATCCAGGCGACGCGGAACGCGGTCGAGGCGATGCTCCAAAAAGAGAAGATGGTCCATGCCTACTGGACCGGTGCCGTGCATTACAACACCGACAATATCCACGTGCATGTCGCCATCGTCGAGACGAGTCACATGCGCGAGCGCGGCAAACGCAAACCGAAATCGATCGAGCTGATGAAGTCGAAGGTCATCCATTCCCTCGCCGACCGGACGAAAGAACAGGAGAAACTGAACGCATTCATCCGCGACGAGTTGATCGCCCATAAACGGAACCGGAAGATTCAAACGCTCCCGAACCGTGTCCTGCATCCGGAGCTCGTCCGTCAGTTCAAGGACATCTATGAACGGTTGCCGGAAGACAAACGACAGTGGCGCTACAACATGAACGGGATGCAGCCGCTCCGTGAGTCACTCGACCGTCTGACCGACCGCTATATCGACATTCATTTCAAATCAGAGTTTCAAGCATTCAATGAGCGCCTCGAACAGGAGGTGTCGTTCCATCGTCGGAGCTACGGCGACACGGAGAAGGCCGAGCGTTATAGGACGACGAAACGACAGGACCTCTACACGCGGATGGGGAATGCCATCCTCTCCGAGATGCGCGATTTGTCAAAAGAACAGGTGATATTGGAGAAAAAAGGAGCCCCAAAACATCCGGTCAGACGTGCGTTCAACCAACAAAAGCTATTCAACGAATCACTCTACCGGATCGAGCGGCACATGAACGACGAATTCGAACACCTGAAGAATCAACGGGCTTTCGAACAGCTGGAGCGGGACATCGAATATGGAAAGTGAGGGAGGACGATGGAAGAGTTGAGACAGATCCGTCTCCGTTTGAAGCCGGAGACGGTCGCGTATTTAGAGGAGTTCGCCGACGACAAACGCTTCGGCCATCTCGGTCAGGTCATCGACCATATCGCAGACGAGCATAAACATCTGGCCGACGAGAAGTGGGACATGCAGTTCCTCACCCGCTCGATCAGCACACAGGTTTCCCACCATATCGAGGACTTGGTGAACGAGCAGATATCGACGGAACTCGAACGGATACGACTCGCCGCGAACCGCTCTGACCGCCACGGACAGATCCTGACAGAGCTCCTGCAGGCACTCATGCAGACCGAGGGCATCGAGGACATCATGACGACGGACCAGTTCAAGCCGACGTTCCTCGCGACGGCGGAACGTGTCGTCCAGGAACGCATCGAGCATCAAAAACAGAAGAAGGACACATTAACTTTCGAGAGAGGATGAACCTTATGCGACCACTTGATTGTCCCTTCACGATGGGGCAACTGTTGACGCTTCAACCCGATACCGTCACGGTCCTCATCTATGGAAAACGGTACGACATACCGATATCCGTTTCCGAGCACCAACTTTTGACCGCCATCTCGCAAGACGAGATCGTCTTGCTTCCAGTCAATTTCGAGCGGACACGGCTGTTACTCGACATCCCGAAAACGTCGCCACACCTCGAGCGTGAACTGAACGATTTTGCGGATAGTGATGAATCTGTCACCGACTTGTTGAAGGAAGGAGTCTGACACGATGGCCAAGATGAAGACGAACGAAGAACGGAAGGCCGAGCTCGAGGTCTTGACCGAACAGATGGGAAAACAAATCGACAGCTACTTCGAGAGTCCAGAGAAAATCCGTGAACATCTGCAGTTCCTCGGCAAGTTCCATCAATACTCGATGCGGAACGCGATCTTGATCGAGTCCCAGTTCCCCGGCGCGGTCGCGGTCGGCTCTTATCCGTTCTGGGAGAAACAAGGCGCACAGGTCCAAAAAGGTGAGCGTGGCATCAAGGTGTTCGTCCCGAACCCAGTGACGTACGCCCTGCACAAAGATGAATGGGTACCGCTCAGCAAAGCACCGAAGCCAATCAAGGACGGCGTGAAACAAGGACGCATCCCGTCACGCAAGATGATGTACTTCAAGATCGGTCACGTGTTCGAGTACACGCAGACCGACGCGCGCGAAAAAGGGATCGAGGTCTCCGACATCTTCAAACGGTATCACCGGGACGGCGGGATCGAGAACGAACAAGACATCCGTGACGCCTTGATGACGCTCGCGGATGCCCGGAATGTGACGCTATTGGAGGAACCGCTCAATGAGATCGGGACGGCGAAGGGTTGTTACTACCCGGAGCTGCATGCGATCGCCTTGAACCCGCGGAACACATCGATTGAGGACGTCAATGTCCTGATCCACGAGCTCGCCCACGCGGAGCTACACAACCAAGAGCGGAACTATGAGCGGAACAAACCACTCACGGCACCCGAGAAGGAGTTCCAAGCCGAGATGGTCGCCTATGTCGTCTCACACCAGCTCGGGTTTCCGACGGACGACTTCTCGCTCTCTTATCTGGCCGGTTGGACGAAAGACAAGAAACTCCTCGACAAGGAAAAATTGTTGCAGGAGGTCCATCAGACATCCGCCACTTTCCTCGACCATATCGAGTCTCATCTCAAGAAGGTGAATACTTTGGAGCAAGAAAAGGAACAGAGTCCACTCGAGTATATCAACCAGATGAATCACCGCATGGGGTGGAAAAATACTGATCTCAATCTCTATGAACAGATGCATGCCGTACAAAATGTGTTCCCCGAGGAAGTAGAGCCCTATCTGAACGCAAAAGCGGCCCTCGAGACGAACCTGAAGGTGGATCGCGTCGATGAGCCGCTCATGTATATTCATGGTAGGGGTCTCGGGTTTCAGCAGTTCGGCATCGCCAATAATCATAACTTCAGTGAAGATCAGCTTGTGGCTTATACAATCGCATTACCGAATCAACCATTGGTCAGTGGTCACTTCGTCCCGGAAAGTGCCGTACATCCTTTACACCATCTTGAAAAAACCAATCGTTTGGAGAGACCGGTCCTGAAATCGCTTGAAAATCACTGGCATGACGTGTTGTTAGATGAAGAACAAAAGTCCCTTTCAAGAATTTCATTGTTTAACATCGAAAGACTCTGGTGACATTCGTGGGTATGATGATTTAAAAATTCATACCCTTTTCAATTTCAGAGCGCTGCCATTGCTTTTACCTCATACATTTTGTGTAAGCATATGAGCAGCTGTTTCACGCATATCTTGTAGGTCAGATATCTCTGCGAATTCAGCTACAGTTATTGCGCTGGTTGTTAACAACTCAATTATATGCTCATCCATTCTTGACCATGTTCTTCCGCCTGCATTGTCGTAAGCATCGAGTAACTTTGTCAAACCATCCTTACCAAACAGTAATAGATGTGATAGAAAATCCACAGATGTGTCCGCAATACTAATTTCTGTCCAATCTATCAAACCAGAGACCTCAAAATTCTTATTTATTAGTATGTGGCCAGGGTGTAAATCCCCGTGGCTTACACCTACATGCGATGGCCATAGCGAATCATTCGCCAACCATTCTTGCCAACGCTCCCATAGCTCTGAATTCACATGATACTTCTGTCTCACCTTCTCCATCCGTATCTTCATTGAACTGTTTAAATCTCTAGCATATAGAGTTTTGATACCGATTTCTTTGAAGTGTCGATGTGGTAATGTGTGTAGTTCTGCCAACACTTTACCTAATGACTGATAGTAAGATTGTGGTGTATTCTCTTTGTCAAAACTCCAGATGTAATCTTGTTGCTCTACATCAATTGTTGCAACCGGAACACCATCTAATTGCTTATACGCAATTAGTTCATCATCAAAAATTGACCAATTTGGAACTTGAAAACTCACATGTTCTTCCATAATTTCTAGTGCCCCCTTTTCTTTCAAGGCGCTCCTCATCGAATCTAATCTTCGAGGAATTCTTAGTATCCACTTGCTACCAAGCGTATCTTTTGCATAAGCAACTTGAAAATCAACACCCGATTCATTTACCACAATGCTATTCTCTAACACATCTAATCCTTTATTTTTTGCAAGCCGTTTAAATTCGTTCATGATTTGTTCCTCCAATTTTTATGTTGTGCGATAAGCAAGTGAAATGTATGCATTTTTAATACTTTTTCATTTCAATCTTTTCTAATTAGACTTAACTAAATGAAGTCATAAAAAAATCACAGACAAAATGGTGTCTGTGATCAAGAGTAAATGAGCTACAACCAAGAAGCGTCCATTATCAAAAATAAAAGGACACGACAAAAAGAGTTGTAAATCTGCTATGTTTGTAAGTGTGTGGTTTCTTCGTCAAAGATTGATAAAAATGTGCAGACTACTCCCATTTACTCTGTTTTATGAAAACAGAGCCTTTGAACATATTCAATTAGCCATTGTTCAAAGTGTGGTGGCGTAATCTCCCGGCGTGCATCATTCTTAACAATCCTCCTAGTGAATATTATGCTGTTGACTTTATATCAGTTTTTATTCAATGTCAATCGAGCTTTATATTTAGATAAAAATTATTTGCCGATTTGTCTTTATTAAAAAATACTGATTTGTAAGTTTTAAAAATACAATCATGAATAATTGATACTCGTTTTTAATCTTCCCAAAGCTCATCCATCAACTCATCGATATCACTCGATAATCGTTTGCGTTCCTTGGCGTCCACTTCAACTTTCCCATCTTCATAAAACCAAAGCACGTCACCAGGTTGAACCGTGTCTGGAAGTCGTGACTTTGGAATATCCTCCATCACTTCTCCGAATTCGACGACAGCCAAGTCCCCTTCAAATCGATCGATGATCCCTCTGCGTCGCTTCATCTTGATTTCTTTACGGCATAACTTGAACCGTTCCCTGTAATGATGATCGTGCCATTCTTATCTGTGCGAAGCGTGTTCGTTTTTTGACGCTTCAAGTTCGTCACCACTTCGGAAGTCGGATGGCCGTAGCTGTTCTTCCCGACACTGATGATAGCATGCTTCGGTTTGACCGTGTTCAGGAACGTGCTACTCGTCGACGTCTTGGCACCGTGATGGCCCACTTTCAAGACATCCGCCCGGAGCGTCTGCTTCTTCGCCATCATGTCCTTCTCAGAAACATGTTCCGCGTCCCCTGTGAACAAGAAGGTGTTCTTCTTGTACGTGACATGAAGGACTGCACTCCAATTGTTCAAGTCACTGTTCGAGTAGGCTTTGACCGGACCCACAAACTTCGCACTGACACCTTTGATCGGTAGTTTCACGCCGGCCTGTGCCGTTTTGATGGTCTTCCCTTCCCGTTTGACGGCTTGAAGGAAGTCTTTGTAGGCCTGGGTCGTGTGCTTCACTTTTGGCGCGTAGACGTTCTCGACACGATAGGCATCCAAGATTTCGTCCAATCCACCGATATGATCCGCATCCGGATGTGTCGAGATCAGTACCTCGATGTCGTCGACTTTTTGCTTTTTGAGGTAGGCGACGATCGCATCGCCCTTTCCTTTGTTCCCCCCGTCAATGATGACGTCCTCACCGCTCGGCATCTTGATATAGATGGCGTCTCCCTGCCCGACATCGATGTAATGGACTTTGATGCTCGCAGCGGCTGATGCTTCCCCGTATGGCGACACCAATAGCGCTCCACTAAATAGAACGGCACTCCCAATCTTGATCAATTTATTCATCTTCTATCACTCCACTTTATAATTATTGTAAAATTATCCAACACACCTTTATTATAATCCGGTATTTGTTAAATAGCTTCTTATTCCTGTGGTTGACCGTATACATAAATAGGCAAGGTGTAATTGATAGGAGGAGTGAGAGAAATGGATTTACGAAAACCAATCGCAATAAACAAGACGTATAAACCGATCCTGATTTTTAAAGACGGGGTAGAATTAATGGAGTGTGTCTCCATTCAGGAAGCTGCACACTATCTGAAGGGATACACGTTATGCACCGCCATGCCGTATCGCCACATTATGAATGGCATCATCCTTGATGAGACCTGGATCCATGAGGGGAGCAGCTATCGGTTCACCACTGATTCTAATGTAAAGAAAACAACACTGAAGGAAATTAAGATTCAAAATAAGGAATACATTCAAGGGCATATCTATATAAAACCTAACACTTGGGGGTACTCAACCTACTATTTAACTGTAGTAAAGAAATTCTGAGACAAACCCATGTACTTAAAATGGTATATATTTGAACTTGCACTTGCATTCAAATTTCATATGTAATAAAATAATTACATATGAAAGACTTACAAGTAAACGAGGATATTTTAAGTACTTTATTGGCGCTAGCTAACCCTTATAGACTACAAATTCTTTATTTACTTACTTTAAATCGAGAGTATGTAAGTGAGTTAGCTAGAAAAATGGGCATTAGTAGACCGTTACTTTACTTGCACTTAAAAAAACTTGAGGAGGTAAATCTAGTTAGTAGCCATCTTGAAATATCAGAATCTGGTAAATCTTTGAAATTTTACCATTTAACTGATTTGAATTTCACTTTAAACGAAACAGTTCTTAAGTCAATGTTTGAAAAAAACGATATTGAAGGAGATAATATTAGTGACTAGTATCTACTTAACATTTTTCTCATTTGTTCAAATTTTTCTTCCAATAATAGTATCAATCGTAGCATTAATTCTCATATTTAGATTTATTAATAGATATGAGAAAAAATCTGAAGAAAGATCCGCTATAGAAAAGCAACAGTTGGACTACATATCTAACAAAGTAAATGAAATAGAAAAATTACTTAAACAAATTGACTAATTTAGTCTAGTTTTAAGCAAAAAGGCTTAATTCCATAAATGAAATTAAGCCTTTTTACAAATAAAACTGATATTTAATAACTATATGCCGAGCTATAGCTATCTTTACCCACAAACAACTTCAACCAGCATGAAACTGATCCAAGTCCATCGTAGGCTACAAAATTAAAGTCTAACTTTGCAGATGCTTTATAATCCTGAGTCTCTTTTGCTCTAGTTATTTTCAGACCAGTAAAAGTAGTGGTTCCACCTTTACCAACTAGTTTGTAATCATACACTCTTTGAATGAAATCCATCCCACCCTGTACTAAAGTGAAATCCGCATAAAAATATGCATCAGCCACACCAATGTTTTTACGAACTTGGGCTTTTTTATATGCTTTATATCCCGATCCCCCTGTAACCGTTCCTGGCGTTACAGTCATAGGCTGAATCATTCCAGGCACTGACGGTGTTGCTTCAAAAGTCTCTACCGTAGTCGGCTCAATAGTTGTTGCCGCAACAGAACCATCTGCGTAAATCTCAATCTGTTCAATATTCCCCGCTTTATCACTGTTCTGAATAAAATCAATTGGCTCAACGTTCGGTTTTAGAGAATCCCAAATCTCTCCATTTTCAAGCTTGTTTATTAATTTCTCTTGAGTCACCACGTCTACATTGTATGTAGCTAAAAACTCTTTAAGAGAAACGATTTCTTCTGCTGGAATATTAATATTACCCTTAACCTCTGTCGCTTTTTCTACGCTTGATTGATTTTCACTTGCTTGAACAGATCCAATCCCCGTTGTTAATGAGAGCGTTAACACAGGTATCATTAATCCCCCTACAATTTTCTTCATAAGTATACCTCCTGTTTTTATTTTCACTTCATTTACCACAATAATGTAATTTTAATTACATTTCAATACATTAATGATAATTATTTCCTTTAATTTATTTTAAAGGATAATTATGTTTTTTGAATTTTAACACGGTTCTGAACCTAATTCTTAATCCGTGCGAGAGCAATGAAAATTGCCCGTCCCGTTAAATAAAAGTGCGAATTTTCGACCTTTTATTTAATCTGTTATATTCCGTTGTTAAAAAAGTTAGTAACTATACGCCGAGCTATAACCATCTTTACCTACATACAATTTCAACCAGCAAGATACTGCTCCTGCTCTATATGGAGTAAATTTAAAATCTAATGTCGCAGATGATTTATAATCCTGAGTCTCTTTTGCTCTAGTTATTTTCAGACCAGTAAAAGTAGTGGTTCCACCTCTTCCAATTAGTTTATGACCGTATACTCTTTGAATGAAATCCATCCCACCCTGTACTAAAGTGAAATCCGCATAAAAATATGCATCAATCACACCAGTATCTCTACGAACTTGGGCTTTTGTATATGCTTTATATCCCGATCCCCCTGTAACCGTTCCTGGCGTTACAGTCATAGGCTGAATCATTCCAGGCACTGACGGTGTTGCTTCAAAAGTCTCTACCGTAGTCGGCTCAATAGTTGTTGCCGCAACAGAACCATCTGCGTAAATCTCAATCTGTTCAATATTCCCCGCTTTATCACTGTTCTGAATAAAATCAATTGGCTCAACGTTCGGTTTTAGAGAATCCCAAATCTCTCCATTTTCAAGCTTGTTTATTAATTTCTCTTGAGTCACCACGTCTACATTGTATGTAGCTAAAAACTCTTTAAGAGAAACGATTTCTTCTGCTGGAATATTAATATTACCCTTAACCTCTGTCGCTTTTTCTACGCTTGATTGATTTTCACTTGCTTGAACAGATCCAATCCCCGTTGTTAATGAGAGCGTTAACACAGGTATCATTAATCCCCCTACAATTTTCTTCATAAGTATACCTCCTGTTTTTTTTTCACTTCATTTACCACAATAATGTAAAAAAAATTACATTTCAATACATTTACAATTTTATATTATCTTAATTTTATTTTTGGTATAATTTTGTTTTTATAAACCTAAGATTTCAAAAAACACCATTCGGCCGAATGGTGTTCCTTGCGTGGCGTTAGACGCGCCCACGCTTTTGCTTTTGACGTTGCCCTTACGCTCCGTGCCTCCCGTTAGAAAGGACCAGGAACATAGAGATGCGTTTTAAAGCAGCTCTTGTTATCGGGCCGTCAGGGGGGCAGCGGTGCGATGAGCGACTTCGCCCTAAGGCGTTAGACGCTCACGCATGAGCACGGATCACCATTTCTTCTCCCAGGCCCCGTCCTCGGACACGCCCCAATCCTCGAAGCGATACTTGATGAGCCAATGGACATGCATCACTTCATATTCGAATACACCCTTGGATAGCTCTGAGACGACGAAGCTGACGTCTCCATCCGCCACCTCCCAGGTCCCATATAGATATACGCTCTTGATCGGATGCTCTTCCGCATCCAGATAGATCACTACGCGAAAATAAGGCGAGTTCCGTCCCTCATCGAACCGGACGAACGGATCCAACCCTTCGAACGCATAGTCATCAAGTAGCCGCTCGTCCATCACGCCTCACCCCTTTCAGTTTTTATAGACCAATTCCCAATACTTATGCGATTCACGCTTCGTTCAAAGACTCACTAAATAAAAATGTATGCGTGTATACAAATATACAAGTATACATGTATACATTTCGAAACAATCAGTTATGTACTTGAAGCGTGTTCGTATTAAAGAAGACCGTCATCTGTTTCAATCGTTCCCCTTCTTTCACCTCACAAAGGATATCCATGCTTACCAACTCAAATGCCTCAGGATCGATGTCCATCCGTTCAGGAAGTCTTCTAAGCAATACCTCTTTCATCTCTTTGATCGTTTGTTGGTCCAATGTGTGACTCATTTGAATCATCCTCTCCTGTTGATAGCTCAACGATACCTTGAATCTGACCACTCGACATCTCGGCTTGTTTCATATAAGCCCTGGGCTTGTTTGAAACAAGCCCAGGGCTTACGTAGGAAAAATGACCATTTTCACCAAACAAGCACTCATTTTTCATTAATCCAAACATCGCAAATACACATTCATGAAAAAACAGAGCAACGCGAGTTCTTTATGCCTTTGACTTCTCACCAAAACCATTTGTTTTCGCCACGCGAAAACATTCCTTTTCCCGGATTCGAATTCTGGATCCAGGCGAGAGCAACGCGAGTCGCCAATCTTGTAAAAGAAAAACGTATGTTTTTCCTCCTTGCTCTTACCGGACGGACCAGGGCCGGTCCCCCGGCCCCGCTCCATTCCGTTCAACCCATATAGCCCCGCTGTTTCATGCTGACATATGACTCGTCCGCACCGAGGATGAGATGGTCGAGCACCGGGATGCCGATGAGGTCACCCGCTTCATGCAACCGTTCTGAGACGAGGATATCCTCCCGGCTCGGGCTCGGGTCCCCGCTCGGATGTTGGTGACAGGCGATGATGCACGAGGCATTGTTCAAAATCGCGCATTTGAAGATTTCTCTCGGGTGAACGACGCTCGAATTGACGCTCCCGACGTGCGCCCGATGGACGCCGATGACCCGATTCTTCGTGTTGAGCATAATGACGAGGAACACCTCACGGTCATCATCCCCGATAAAGGATGCCCCGATTTGCCGAGCATTGTCGGGTGATTGGATGACGGCGTGCTCGAGGGCGACCATTTCCTCTCGAACCTCTTGCTTGATACGGATGACCTCGATGATTGACGATAGTTCCATGATGGTTTGTCCCCTTTCGGATAAGCTGTCCTCAGAACGAACACCGTTGTGCGTCCTGTTGACGGGAACGCAGCGAGCGTCGGGAGACGGTGCAAGGGCGACCGCAGGGAGAGCCTCAAAAAAATGCGTAGAGCAAACGGAGGACCAGGCTTCCGTAGCCAACGAGCGAAAAGCCTTGCTTTGAGCCAAAAGCGAAGGAAGACGGACCGGAGGGCGCGTCATTTTTTTGACGTCCCTTGCACCGACGACCAGCGAGCTAGAGTACGGAAACAGGACGCACGGATCACCAATCACGAAAAAGGCTGTTCAAATGAGATAAACCGGGTATAAAATAAGAACTAATGTTCGTTTTTTATGGAAGGAGAATCATGATGACGATGTATCGCGATCGGGGCGAACTGAAATGGATCCCATTTCTCATGCCCGAACATAGGGCCCTACTGACGAAATACTACAAGGAAATTCAAAAGATCGAGATGCCCGATGTCGATGAACAGGTCCTATCGGTCTATGAAAACGTGCTGAATGATGCAATCTTCAGTGGGAATCTGGTGGAGGTGAAATATGTGGAGGAGCGGGAGATGAAACGATTCAGAGGATTCGTGCACCGGACAAACTACATGGAGCGGACCGTCGAGCTGGCCAATCAAAGGGACGGGATCATCCATGTGCCGTTCGAGGCAATCATTCACGTCGAACAATCGATAGACTAACGCCCTGGCGGTTGTTCGAAGTCTGCGTCACGAAACGAAGTGTCGCTCCTCGACTTTCCAAAAATAGAAGGGAAGAACACAATTGTTCTTCCCTTCGCGGCACGATTCACTTATATAACTGGATTTGTATTTTGATTTATACGAATTGCTTTAAATCATTGAATCCTTTGTTTTTAGCATTCTCAATAAATAAACGGACCCGTTCTTCTCGAGGGATTTGATTCTCCAAACAATAATCTAGAAAACCAATCAACACCTCACGCGTGATCATTAATCCTTCGATCGTTTCACCTGTTAATTTTTCCGCAAGAGACGTGATTGACTTTAATTTTTTCTCACCCGTGAAGCCTCCAGAGGTGACATATCCATAAAACTCAAGCTTGCTATCGTCATATGTCATATAGTTTTGAATGTACTCTGATGCCATGTAATTCGCGAGCTGTTGCGTTAAGCCAAATCCATTCGGGTAATGTTTGGTGTCGATGATGCCATGAATGGAACCTGAACGAATTAGAATTTCGATTTCTGTTTGCTTACCCTGAATTTTAGGCTGATAGATTGTCTCGAAACCGATTGCCTTCAAGATGTCAGTGGTCGTTCGTTCAAATTCATTGTGCGTCATGTCCCCTAGATATCTCTCTACAAAATCTTCAGAAAGGTGGTTCATCGTTCCTTGTCCGGCTCGAACCGCACTCACAGCTTTTAGTGCATCGCGTTTCCCGAAGATAGGTTCGAGATAAGATAGAAGCTCTTCATCTGTCCATTCTGTGGGAGTAGGGATTTTACTTAAAGCGACTTCAATTTTTTTGGCCATTTTAGCCGAGTTATTGGCAGGTTTGATGTCACCAAACTCATTTGATTTGTAGCTGTCAATGTCTAGGCCGCTGCTCTGGGCCATCCGTTCCACTGATATGAGGTAACGAGTGTTAAACGGGTAACGCGTATCATAGTAAGCGATACTCTTCATCGCCGCCTCGACCAAAGACAGATTTGTTTTCAGAATCGACGTTCCTCTCTCATATTCAACTAGTCCTGTATACTCACATAGCAACATGAATGTGTGTGCAACGTCTGAATGAGCCTGATAGTAATCGCGAGCGGCCTTATCGTTTCGGGCTCGATGATCGTAGTGAACCGCGACCTCTTGCTTCATTGCTTCTTTTTGTTCTGGAGACGCACTTCGGAACGATAGGATTTTTGAGACAACCTCTTGTTCCTGTGAGTCTTTTTGTGCGGTTAAAACAAAATACGTGATTTCTTCTTTAGATAGACGATACTCAAGATCTGCACGTTGTACGAGTTTGATTAAAAAGCGCGCAGGGCGAATACGGAATCCCTCTTCGAATTTCGGACGGAATCCTTTTTCCATGAAATAGGCATTCGGAATTTGAAGCGTAAGAATTTGTTTCTTCACATTTTCATACGGTTGGACCCCGTCTACTAAAGCTTTCCCTACCTTAGTCGGTTTTACAAATCCTTCTTTGTCGATGTAACAATACGAGAACGTCTTTAACATCGCACACCACGTACGTCCACCTGATCCATCGTTGCTTACGTTGTTACGCTTTAATCCATGTGCCGCGAGGACCGATTCATAGTGCTTGTGCAGTTCTCGATTCCCTTCCCATTTCTTTGTGAAATTATCTGTCGCCTCTTTCAATGCAGTGACGGCCTCCGCGTGGAATTGAGGATCTCTCTCCGGTCGTGTGATAAACCATACTTTACGTTCAGCCATATCGTTTCATCCTTTCGCTTCTCATTTTATTTTTACGTTCTCGTATGTCTGGTCGTTCATTCAATTCAATCAATAATTGTTTTTTGACCATTCGGTTTCCCGGCAATGGATTTTTGTCATAATATTCGACGACTCGATAGATGACATCAAAATGATTTTCGACTGCCTCATCAAACTCAATTTCACCATCGAGTTCAGATACCGATTCGATAGTCTCTGCATACTTTCTAATGATTTCTTGGATTTCGAGAATCGAGATATTTGATGGATCACTGTTTTTTGTAAAAGAAGATATCGTCCCATTCATCAGCTCTTCTTTCATCTCAAGTGAGGCTTTCCAGTATCGAATCAACGTGATCGCATTGAAGACGTTTCCGGCACGTTCGTCTCGATAAATTGAGTTGACTTCTCGTCCTGTCTTTTCCGATAGGATCCTTCTGATATCCTTTTGTGCCAAATGTTCCTTGAACGCACTTATGATTTCTTCCGTGATGAAACTCGAACAGAGGTACATTTCACATAACTCTCTTAAGTTTCTAAGGCGCTTATCTTTCAATTGTTCCTCCCCCTCTTAGGTATCTGTTGCTAAGTTTAGATTACAACAGGCTATCAAAGTGAAATCATTCGACATTGAATGATTTTACTTTGATAGCCTTCTGTATTTTAGTTTTTGTAATTTGAGCTTAAGGGCTGCTATTTGTTAAAAAGAGATGTAGAATAGGCTTATGAGTAAGCAAGAACATACTTTCGTTTTTATTAGCATTAACAGTGAGGAGTTTTATTATGATATTTAAAAAAGGTGAACTATTTAATGGTCCAGGTGGCCTTTCTCTTGGTGCGAAAAATGCACGCGTGATTCATCCAGAGACAAACGAGGAATATCGGATCGTACATGAATGGTCGAACGACTACGATGAGCAAGCTTGTAAAACATTCCGTTTCAACATCTGTGATGATATTGATGATAATTCCGTCCATCACGGACCCGTCGAACAACTTCCAATCGGAGACAAGTCTGTCCTGGGTGACATCGATTGCTTCGCATTCGGATTCCCATGTAATGACTACAGCCAAGTAGGTGAGAAGCATGGATTGAACGGTACATTCGGTCCTCTCTATTCTTATGGAGTTAAAGTACTGAACGAGTATCAACCAAAATTTTTCGTCGCAGAGAACGTCGGTGGTCTTCAAAGTGCCAACGAAGGTAAAGCGTTCATTCAGATTTTGACTGAGCTTGAAGAGTGCGGCTATGTATTGACGCCTCACCTCTATAAATTTGAACTTTATGGCGTCCCTCAGGCTCGTCACCGGATCATCATCGTTGGGATTCGCAAAGATTTGGCAGAGCAAGGAATCGAATTTAAAGTTCCGGCGCCACTTAACACACTCGACAATGTCAAAACAGCAAGTGAGGCAATCTTGAATCCTCCGATTCCAGAAGATGCAATGAACAACGAACTGACTAAGCATTCTAGTAAAGTGGTAGAAATGCTCAGACACATTCCTCCTGGCGAAAACGCTTGGTACTTAGGAATTCCAGAACACTTACGTTTAAACGTTAAGGGTGCACGTCTGAGTTCGATTTATAAACGATTGGATCCAAACCGTCCAGCATATACCGTGACAGGTAGCGGTGGTGGCGGTACGCATATGTATCACTGGGAAGAAGAACGCGCTTTGACAAACCGTGAGCGGGCCCGCCTCCAAACATTCCCGGATGATTTCGTATTTATTGGGAGCAAAGAACAGGTACGCAAACAAATCGGCATGGCCGTTCCCCCTGCAGGAGCTCAAATTGTTTTCGAGGCGATTTTGAAGACCTTTGCTGGCATAGAATACGATTCAGTTGAGGCAACACCTAAATTGCAATTAAGCAATCTTAAAGGAAAAAAAGTCTTAAGTATTGTTAATCCTTAATCTTAAGAGTTAGAGGTGACGATGATGTTGTTTTCTCAAAAACAAAAAACTGAAGTCCAAAGCATCTATCCATATGAAAATCTCCCTAAAAAATTCAGGCTCCAAGTTTTTCACTTGATTAAAAAAATGTATTCAGTGAGCAATGGCTCTACACCTCAATCTCGTGATTATTTCAGAAAATTTGTTTCGACCATCTGCGAAGAACATGGCATTTATTCATTAACTTCTGCACCTGGATGTACCTCTCGTCCCGCGGATCCTGTCGCTCTATGTCTCCATTTCATAGTAGAGTGTACAGAGGACGATTGGGTAGTGGATATGATTGAATTGATTTTCATCGATATGATGAATTCATATTATTACAACTATCCTAGAATTAACGATGCATCTAAAAATTGCTATGTAGAAACATTGAATAGAAGATTTAGAGAAAATGGAATAGGTCTAGAGTTTATTAACAATCAAATTATTAAAGTTGATTCTATGATTTTGCATCATGAAGCAGTTAAACCTGCGCTGTTATTGCTTCATGATCCACGTTTCGAGGGAGCATTAGACGAGTATTTAGAAGCACACGAACATTATAAAAACGGAAATAATGATGAAGCTATTACTTCCGTTGCTAAATCTTTTGAAAGTACAATGAAAACAATTTGTATACTTAAAGGTTGGAAAATGGAAAAGCAGACTGCTGCACCTCTAATTAAGACATTGTTTGATAATGGCCTCTTGCCCTCGTACTATATGACCCAATTAAATTCTTTAAAGACAACGCTTGAAGGTCTAGCTACAATACGAAATAAAAACACTGCTCATGGTCAAGGAATGGATTTGATTCATATACCTGACTATTTAACACAATATGCTCTAAATCTTGCCGGATCGAATATTACGTTTTTAATTAAAGTCTTTGAAGAAAACACTGATTAATCATGTATTTTAAACGAACGTTAAAAAGACATAATTGATAGTTAATACACATTAAAATGAAAAGAGGCTGGGACATAACTAGCCAGTTCTAAAGTATTTCAATCAAAAAGAGGGGTGTAAATTGTAATTTTATTTTGCATTAAATTTAAGGGGTGCTTTGCACTAATAAATCGAGTAGGAGACTAGCCATTAATTGACTAGTCTCCTACTCGATTTAAAATAGTCCTTTTTTCAATATATAAATACTTTAACTGCCATAAGCATACCCTTTTTCCAGTTCGTCTTTACTTGTAGTTATTTCTATTGTGATATGATCCTTTACACCCGATGTATGGGCAAGCTCTGCAATTTCTTCTTTGATTTCCCTAGTCTTGTTTATATCGGAAGAGTCTATAAGAACCGTAACGATAAGGGCATTTTCTTCTCCGTCCAGTGACCAAATGTGAAAATGAGAGAGGTCCTTTACAGCAGGAATATTGTTAATGGAGTTCGCCAGGTTCTCTACGTTTACATTTTCCGGCGAACCGTTCAATAAAATTTTCATTGTACTGAAAAATTCAGGTACAGTTTTATAGAGGATATAGAGTGCTATCAAAATCGATAAGATTGGATCCAATCGATAAGCCTCGGTAAAGTTCATTACGATACTCACAACCAAGACCCCAATCCACCCTAATACATCTTCTAGCATATGCAGGTTCAACATGCCTTCGTTTTTAGATGACCCTTTGCTTAGAATCCAAGCCGCATATCCATTCAATCCAATAGCCACGAGTGAAAGCCAAAACATGCCACTGTAATTAACCGGTTGCGGATCAATCAAACGTGGGATACTTCGGTAAATCATAAAAAATGAGCCGCCGATCAGTACTACTCCAGTTATCAACGCCCCTAATAATGAAAAGCGGTTATAACCAAAAGTGAACTGTTCATCTTGCTGCTTTTCTGAGTACCCCTGGAAAAACCAAGCGAATCCAATAGAAATGGAATCTCCTAAATCATGAACGGCGTCGGACATAATTGACACACTATTGAAAAGAGACCCAAAGAAAAATTCAATCATGGAAAAAAAATAAAGTTGGTGAAAAAAGCAATTTTAATATTCTTATTCGGTTGATTTTGGTGCGAGTGATTTTCTTGTTTCTCTGACTTTGAAATTTTAAAAACCTCCATTTGGTTTTATACCTTATTAGCTTTTATTGTTCTAGTTCGTTGATATGAGTTAAGACTTGTTCGAGAATACTGAAAACATGAAGATCATCAAGACTGTAAACCATGCTTTTCCCTTCTCTCCTTGCCTTCACTAAACGCGAATCTTTCAATATTTTTAGTTGGTGTGAAATCGCGGACTGTTCCATATCCAATGCAAGCACAATGTTTCCAACACTGAGTTCTTTTTTCTGTAAGAGAAAGAGAATCGACAAGCGTGTAGGGTCACTAATCACTTTGAATAATTTGCTTATTGATTGAATCTTCTCTTTATTGATTGGCGAAGATGTTGATGTATCCATATGCTCTTATTCCTCTCATATGATTTTCCGTTCATATATAATACCACATGGGTAAAACGATGCAAGTTTTTAGTTTATAGACTAAATTAAGACTTTTGTATTCATAATAGTAGTCCATTTGAACAAGAAGCATCTTGTCTTGACAAAGCTCATACAGTGAGTTAATATGATTTTGTAAACATATGATTTGTTATTCATATGTAAAACGTAAAGATTTCGATTTACATATGGGACAACTGAAAGGAGTCAGAGACAATGGAAATTACATGAATACTTCTCTTCTTTTAGTGGGAATTTGTGTGATTTAATAAGTAAATGAATGGAAATCAAAGGAATTATATAGGAAGGTGATAAAAATGGAAACTATCGAAGAACAACAATCTCAAGAAAAACATAATCACAACCACGACCATGACCATGATCACGGGAAAATGCCAATCGTTTTATACTTTATTGGTTTAGTATTAGCAGTGATCGCTCTATTTTTGAATGAAGATTATCAGTTGCTACAAAACATTTTATTTTCAATCGCTACCATCAGTGCGGGGTATCATGTCATTATTCTTGAAGGCCTTGGGGAAACAATTGAGAACACAAAAGCAAATAATAAGTTCACGCCTAATTCTCATATTTTAATGGGATTAGCGGCTATAGGAGCTTCAGCAATAGGGAATTTTTGGGAAGGAACGTTGTTGATTCTCATTTTTTCAGGCGCACATTTCCTGGAAGATTACGCTGAAGGAAGAAGTAAACGAGAAATCACGAAATTACTCGAAATGAATCCAACGACTGCTCGGTTAATTTTGCCTGATGGGAATACAAAGATTGTTGATGTCAGTGAATTAAAAGTGGGAGATCAACTTCAAGTATTGAATGGCGATCAAGTCCCCATTGATGGCGTCATTTTGTCAGGCTCTACGTCCATTGATGAGTCGTCTATTAATGGAGAAAGTATCCCAAAAGAGAAGTCCAAAGGAGACTACGTTTTCGGAAGTACAATCAATGGAACAGGTACTTTCACAATGGAAGTCACTAAAGAAAATAAAGATACAGTATTTTCAAAAATTTTACAGTTAGTAAACCAGAACCAAGACAACCAAACAAAAGCTGCGAGTATAATCCAAAAATTTGAACCGAAATACGTTACAGTTGTTTTAATTGCCATTCCGTTATTCATGTTATTGGCTCCTTTTCTCCTAGACTGGACATGGTCACAAAGTATCTATAGAGGATTGATCCTTTTAGTGGCAGCTTCCCCCTGTGCTTTAGCAGCAGCTACTGTATCGGTAACTTTATCGACGACTTCTAACTTGGCCAAAAAAGGCGTCCTTTCAAAAGGTAGTTCTTACCTGTCTCAATTAGCCGATACTCAAGCCATTGCATTTGATAAGACCGGAACTTTGACCAAAGGAAAACCTGAAGTAACCAATTATTATTTTGCTGATTCCGTGAACGAAGAAAATATGATTGATATCGTGGTAGCTCTTGAAAAAGAATCCAATCACCCCTTAGCAGATGCCATTCTAAGAAAGTTTGAACAAAAAAATCAACTGACTATTGAAGTAGAAAATCAGATTGGTAAAGGGTTGACAGGAGATTACAACGGCAAAAATTATCGGATCGGAAAACCAACTTCATTTGACGAGGTTGCAAATGAATATATTCGTTTAAATAATGAGTGGGCATCAGAAGGTAAGACAGTCGTATATGTAGCAGAAGATGAGAATGTCATTGGACTTATAGCTCTCATGGACGTTCCAAGTGAACATGCAAAAGAAACTATTAAATACTTTAAAGAACAAGGCATACACACCACTCTAATCACTGGCGACTCAGAAATGACAGGAAAAGCAGTTGCTGAACAATTAGGAATAGATGAAGTAATCGCGAATGTCATGCCAGAAGATAAATCTCGAATTATAGACGAGCAAAAAGAGAAATACGGCGTAACAGCAATGGTGGGTGATGGTGTAAATGATGCCCCAGCCCTTGTGAATGCAAATGTAGGGATTGCCATGGGAGACGGAACCGATGTAGCAGTAGAGGTGTCTGATTTAGTTTTAATGCAGAATGACTTATCTAAATTGGTTAAAGCTCATGGAATTTCTTCTAAAATGAATCGTGTCATATGGCAAAACATCCTTTTTTCAATGGCAGTCGTAGCCTTTTTAGTTGTAGTGAGTTTATTAGGTCTAACAGATATAGCAATCAGTGTCACTATTCATGAAGGAAGTACGTTGGTCGTTATTCTGAATGGACTTCGTTTATTAAAATCTAATTAATTCTATCAAAACCCATAAATCTAGGGTATAGTAATAACTGTCTGAAGTTAATATGCCTTTAACGTTCTAAAAACGTTAGAGGCATATTTTTTATAAATTACTTTGTCTCAAAAACAATCGATTATGGGACGATTTTAAATAACAACTTTTATAGACTAGAAGAAGGGTTTTTTAGTGCCAAAACTTTGCTCTTTATCTACGTATCTTTACCCACCCTTTATGATACAATTGAGAAAATCAAAATAGAGAAGGAAGAGGATTATGAGTGGGTATATATATGGGTATGCAAGGGTAAGTACACGATCACAAGAATTGTCTCGTCAGTTGGATTTGCTCAATGAACATAACTGCAACGAAATACTGACCGAAAAAATGACGGGAACCAAAGCTAACCGTCCGCAATTAAATCGGCTGAAAGATAAATTGCGTCCAGATGATACAGTTATCGTGGAAAGCTTCTCTCGTTTGGGGCGCAGCACAAAAGATTTAATTGATCTTGTAAATTACTTTGAAGAACATAATGTAAAGTTGATCAGCTTAAAAGAGAATTTTGATACGGTCACTCCCCAAGGGCGACTTATGATGACTGTGTTTCAAGCATTTAGTCAATTTGAACGAGATTTGATTGTTGAACGCACAAAAGAAGGTTTAAAAAGTGCTCGAGCTAGAGGGCGAAAAGGCGGGCGTCCTCCTGTGAACCAACGAGATATTGAACGAGCAATAAAATTGTACGAAAGTGAGGAATATAGTGTGAAAGAAATTGTTGAGATGACAGGAATCAGCAAGTCAACGCTTTATCGTTACTTGGATAAATAAAAATTGACGATTAATTTTATTTAATCGTGGGAAAGAGGTGTTCTCATGAACCAAGAACTTCCTCCATTAACTTCATATTCAGAAGAACTACGACAAAATGCGATGGATAAATATCAAGTGATTGCCCCTTATCTTAAGCATGAAGAAAGTTTGAGTAATATTGCTGAAGAATCAGGGGTTCCAAAAAGAACTTTATACCATTGGGTAAATCAATATCAACAATCAGGGTTGAAAGGATTGATCCGAAGAAAGCGCTCGGATTCAGGAAGCTTTAAAGTAGAAGAAAATGTACAAGAAGAAATTAAAAAGCTTATATTTGAAAACAAAAAAAACACCTTAACTTCTGAACTGCTCCCCGTCAAGTAGACAGGGTAAATAATGAAAACCAACCTAAGCGGCTTGAGACCTGTATTCGACAGGGCTCAAGCCGTTC
>NZ_JACSLO010000015.1:0-53673 GCF_018618195.1 Exiguobacterium sp. s7
GCGGCCACACCCGTTCCCATGCCGAACACGGAAGTTAAGCGCTTCAGCGCCGAAAGTAGTTGGGGGTCTCCCCCTGTGAGGATAGGACGTTGCCAGGCCAACGCGAAGGACGATCAAGCATCCGCTTGGTCGTTCTTTTTTTGTATATCTAGCGATGTCGCAGTTGCGACATCGCTTTTCGTTTGCCTTTTTTTGAATCAATGATAGAATATAGTCAAAAGTCAAAGATGGTCAGAGGGTGGTGGAGATGAGAAACATATCGGATGTAATCGAACAGTATTTAAAACAAGTGCTGAAGGAGAGCCAGGCCGAAGCAATCGAGATTAAACGGCAAGATATTGCCAAGCGTTTCGAATGTGTTCCGTCTCAAATCAACTACGTCATCAATACGCGCTTTACGGTCGAGAAGGGCTATTTGGTCGAAAGTAAGCGTGGGGGCGGAGGATATATTCGCATTCGCCGCGTAATTTTACATGAAAAGCAAGACGTGTTGGTCAGCTTGATGGATATTTTACAAGACCATCCTCGTCTTTCCGAACAGCTTGTCGAGAACATCTTGATTCGCTTATTTGAAGAAGGGATGTTGAGTGAGCGGGAAGTGCGCTTGTTGTATCATTTATTGTCTGATGAAGCGCTCGGCTTGAACGCTGAAGATCGACACTTGATTCGAAGACAACAGTTACTCGCATTAATGAAATTACTTAGTTACCATTGACTGACGGAGGCATACATCTATGCTATGTGAACGATGCAAACGGCGACCTGCCGTCAATGAAATTCAAGTAGTGGAGAATGGAATTCCTGTAACGCGTAAACTATGTCGTAATTGTACAGTAGAAATCATGTCAGGTTATGTGCCGGTCGTGAAACGCTGTCCCACGTGTCAACTGACACAAAACGAGCTGGCTCATTTACGAAAAGCTGGATGCGCTACTTGTTATACGGTGTTTCGTGATGAACTGATTAAAATCACTCGGCAGTACCAGCAAGGCCATGATGTTCACGTCGGTTCGATGCCTGATGCCTTGCGCACACCCGACGAGCGAATCGAAGAGCGACTCCAAAAGTTAGCAGGGGAGTTACAACGAGCCGTCGAACAAGAAGATTATGAACGTGCAGCGCGAATTAAAAAAGAAATAATTCAGCTGAAAGGACAAGGTGAGGCATGATGGAACCATTTCTCAAGCATCCACTCGGTCCGAAGATGAAAGAGCGAGCGAAACTTGATGACTTAGTCATCTCCACTCGTATCCGTCTAGCGCGTAACTTAAAAGATACAGTCTTTTCTCCGGTTTTATCTAAAGAAAGTCAACATCAGCTTTGTCAACGTGTTGAAACGTCACTTGGCGGATTGCAAGGCTTCGAATATTTGCACATGGGCACTTACGATGTAGTGACACGACAAGCACTCGTTGAAAAACATTTGATTAGCCCAACGATTGCTGGAAAAGAAGAAAGTGCCGTCTTGTTAAGTGAAGATGAAACGATCAGTGTGCTTATTAATGAAGAAGATCACTTACGAATTCAAACGTTACTCCCGGGTTATCAAGTGGAAGAAGCGTTTGAACTCGCGAAACGAGTCGATGTTCTCTGTGGCGAATCTCTCCCGTACGCATATGACGAACAGCTCGGATATTTAACGACTTGTCCAAGTAATATCGGTACAGGACTTAGAGCGTCAGTGATGCTCCATCTCCCAGGGCTAACGTTGACAGGGCGAATTACTCCTATATTGAAAGAGCTTCGCAAGCTCGGATATACGATTCGGGGACGGTATGGAGAAGGTAGCGACGCGGCGGGACGGTTGTTTCAATTATCGAACCAACGCACACTCGGCAGTCATGAATCACAGTTGTTGACAGATTTTATGGAAGTTACGGAGCAAGTCATTCAGGCGGAACGACAAGCACGGGAAGAGCTACTGGCTAGCAACCAAGACGAGTTAGAGGACCAGTTTTATCGCTCATACGGAATTTTACGTTATGCGAAACTGTTATCATCGACAGAAGCGATTGAACGTCTGTCGGATTTGCATTTGGCGAGTGACCTTGGTATTTTGTCCGACTGGAGTCCACCTCAGTTTCACGAATTAATTGTAAAGCTTCAATCAGGTTTCCTACAAAAACATTTCGGGAAAACATTATCTACGAAAGAACGAGATCGCGAACGAGCGACTCTCGTTCGTCGAACGTTAGATCATGGCTTAGTTTGATCCAACTTTAAGGAGGTTTTGTCAATGATGTTTGGTCGATTTACAGAACGAGCTCAGCGCGTATTAGCTTTAGCACAAGAGGAAGCAGTACGACTTGGCCATCATAATATTGGTACGGAACATATTTTACTCGGACTCGTCCGTGAAGGGGAAGGGATTGCTGCTAAAGCACTGTTCGCCCTCGGACTCACGTCTGAAAAGATTCAACAAGAAGTAGAGGCACTCATTGGCCGTGGATCAGAAAACGGCTCAACGATTCACTATACACCGCGTGCAAAAAAAGTAATCGAACTCTCGATGGACGAGGCTCGAAAACTTGGACATTCTTACGTCGGCACCGAGCACATTTTACTCGGCGTGATTCGTGAAGGCGAAGGTGTGGCGGCTCGTGTTTTGAACAACCTTGGAGTCAGTTTGACGAAGGCACGTCAGCAAGTACTTCAACTCTTAGGAAACACGGAGTCATCTTCTAATGCGTCACAACCTGGAACGAGTGCCGCGACACCAACGCTAGACGGCTTGGCCCGTGACTTGACCCAACAGGCGCGTGAGTCGCGTCTTGACCCAGTCATCGGCCGCGCTGGCGAGATTCAACGCGTCATCGAAGTGTTGTCTCGCCGGACAAAAAATAACCCGGTCCTCATCGGGGAACCAGGGGTCGGGAAAACGGCAGTCGTCGAAGGTCTCGCTCAACAGATCATTAATAACGAAGTTCCAGAAACTCTTCGTAATAAACGTGTCATGGTACTTGATATGGGAACACTCGTCGCCGGAACGAAATACCGCGGTGAATTTGAGGACCGATTGAAAAAGGTAATGGATGAGATTCGCCAAGCTGGGAACGTCATTCTTTTCATCGACGAATTGCACACATTGATTGGAGCTGGCGGCGCTGAAGGCGCAATCGACGCGTCGAACATTTTGAAACCGTCACTCGCACGTGGTGAACTCCAATGTATCGGAGCGACGACACTTGATGAGTACCGGAAGTATATCGAGAAAGATGCGGCACTCGAACGCCGGTTCCAACCGATCCAAGTCAATGAACCGACAACGGATGAGGCAGAACAAATCCTCTTCGGGTTACGTGACCGTTACGAGGCGCACCATCGCGTCACGATCACAGATGAAGCAATTCATGAAGCCGTCGTTCTCTCGGACCGCTACATCTCGGACCGTTTCCTTCCGGATAAAGCGATCGACCTCGTCGATGAGGCTGCTTCGAAAGTAAGACTTCGTTCGTTCACGGCACCGCCGAATTTGAAAGAACTCGAGGCTCGTCTTGAGTCGATTCGCAAAGAGAAAGATTCGGCTGTACAGAGTCAAGAGTTCGAGAAGGCTGCCTCGTTACGTGATACCGAACAGAAACTCCGGGATGAGCTCGAACAGCTCAAGTCGGAATGGCAGAATAAGCAAGGGAACGAAAAACTCGAAGTAACGAAAGAAGATATCGCGCAAGTCGTCGCCAACTGGACAGGTGTCCCGGTGACGAAGATTGCCGAAGAAGAGACAGATCGTCTCCTCAAACTCGAATCGATTCTCCACGGCCGGGTCATCGGTCAAGATGAAGCCGTCAAATCGATTTCGCGGGCGATTCGCCGGGCTCGTGCCGGATTGAAAGATCCGAAACGTCCGATTGGTTCGTTCGTATTCCTCGGACCAACTGGTGTCGGGAAAACCGAGTTGGCTCGTGCTGTGGCTGAAGCGTTGTTCGGTGACGAAGACGCCATCATCCGAATCGACATGTCTGAGTATATGGAGAAACACGCGACGAGCCGTCTCGTCGGGTCGCCTCCAGGTTACGTCGGCTATGAAGAAGGCGGTCAATTGACTGAGAAGGTTCGTCGCAAGCCATATTCGGTCATCTTGCTTGATGAGATTGAGAAGGCCCATCCTGAAGTGTTCAACATCTTGCTTCAAGTGCTCGATGACGGTCGCTTGACTGACTCGAAAGGGCGTACGGTCGACTTCCGGAACACGGTCATCATCATGACGTCAAACGTCGGTGCGGCAGCCCTCAAACGCAACAAATATGTCGGGTTCACGGTTGAAGATGATGTGAAACGTGAATATACCGAAATGAAAGACAAAGTCATGGAAGAGTTGAAAAAAGCGTTCCGTCCCGAGTTCTTGAACCGGATTGACGAGATCACAGTCTTCCACTCGCTCCAAAAAGAGCACATCCAAGAAATTGTCAAACTTATGGCCGAGACACTTACGAAACGTCTCGGAGAACAAGGCATTGATTTCAGTCTCACCGAATCAGCGCTCGAGAAAATCGCTGAAGTCGGGTACGACCCGGAATACGGGGCTCGTCCACTCCGCCGTGCGCTCCAGCGTGAGGTTGAGGACCGACTCTCAGAGGCGATGCTCAGCGGCAGCATCACAAAAGGCAGCAAAGTGGCGCTCGATGTACAAGACGGCGAATTCGTCGTCCGTAATGAAGGTGTCGTTCAGTAACTACAAGGCTCCCTCTCTCATGTGAGGGGGCTTTTTTAGACGGAAAGGAACATCATGGCAAAAATTAAAACGAAGTACGTATGTCAGTCATGCGGATACGAATCCGCAAAATGGATGGGGCGTTGCCCAGGTTGTAACGAGTGGAATACGCTCGTTGAAGAGTTTGTCGAAGAGAAAAAGGCAAAGCGGGGGGCCGCATTCGTTCATAGCTCCTCGAGACAGCTGAAGCCGGAGCGTCTGTCGGACGTTGTGTCACAAGAAGAGACGCGCGTCCATACGAACAGTCAAGAGTTTGACCGCGTGCTTGGGGGCGGAATCGTTCCAGGCTCACTCGTCCTCGTCGGTGGCGATCCGGGAATCGGAAAGTCGACGATTTTGCTTCAAGTGAGCGCCCATTTGGCGCACAGTGGACGGAAAGTGCTCTATATTTCCGGGGAAGAATCGCTCAAACAGACGAAACTTCGCGCCGAGCGGCTCGGCCTCCCGACCGAGGACTTATATGTCCTCGCGGAGACGGATATGTTGATGATTGAACGGGTCATCGATGAAGAGGAACCAGGGTTCGTCATTATCGACTCGATTCAAACCGTCTATATGGATGAGATCCAGTCGGCGCCAGGTAGTGTCGCCCAAGTTCGGGAATGTACGGCAGCGCTCATGAAAATCGCCAAGACCCGTGGAATTGCCGTCTTTATCGTCGGTCACGTGACGAAACAAGGTTCGATTGCGGGACCTCGTCTGCTCGAGCATATGGTCGATGCCGTCCTTTACTTTGAAGGCGAACGTCACCACACGTTCCGTATTTTACGGGCCGTCAAAAATCGGTTCGGATCGACGAACGAGATCGGTATCTTTGAAATGAAGGAAGGCGGTCTCGAAGAAGTGCTCAATCCGTCTGAAATTTTCCTAGAAGAACGGACTGCCGGGGTCTCGGGCTCAACTGTCGTCGCGTCGATGGAAGGGACGCGGACGGTGCTCGTCGAGCTGCAGGCATTAATTTCCCCGACCTCATTCGGAAATCCACGTCGGATGGCAACAGGGATCGACCAGAACCGGGTCGCGCTCCTCATGGCCGTCCTTGAGAAACGATCAGGGCTTTTACTCCAAACGCAAGATGCTTATTTAAAAGCTGCGGGCGGTGTCAAGTTGGATGAGCCTGCGATTGATTTGGCGATTTGCATCTCGATTGCGTCAAGTTTCCGCGATCGTCCGACCCGTCCGACGGATGTGTGCATCGGCGAAGTTGGATTGACCGGGGAAGTGCGACGGGTGTCACGGATTGAACAGCGTGTCGCCGAAGCGGCCAAGCTCGGATTTACGCGGGCGATTATCCCGAAAAATAACCTCGGGGGCTGGACGGCCCCACCTGGTATCGATGTCGTCGGTGTCAGTACTGTCGATGAAGCGCTCCAACTCGCCATCCCGTTCTGACGGGGCGCTTCCGGCAGTTTTTAACGCTTTGTAACGAACGCTTTCAAAAAAACCATGTTACAATGGAAGTGTTAATTTCTTGAAATTTTAATTCATAATAAAGGAGGTGGAATGAGTGAAGATTGCTGTACGAATCGGATTTATTTTAATCGGACTCGTCGTCGGTTGGTTCGGTATTATCGAAGCGATGTTGCTGTTAGGTGACCTCGGAGTGAATGTACCGGCTTGGTTGACGATTCCTTATGTGGCTAGTTTGATTGGTGGACTTATCTTCTTCATTCTTAGTTTATTCTTGACCGATGGGGTCGTTAAATTTATCCGTTTTGTTGAAGAACGGCTCGTCCGTTTACCGGTCGGTGATATTTTGTTCGGGTCGATCGGATTGATTATTGGTTTATTGATTGCCTTTTTGATCAGTGTCTCATTAGAAGTAACAAATATCTTCTTACTCAGCAAAATCGTACCGATTTTCGTGACCGCCTTGTTCGGGTACTTCGGTTTCGCTGTCGGCTATCGGAAGCGGAACGAATGGATTAAACTGTTCGTCAAGAGTGAACGCGAGAAGCCGGAAGCAGAACCGTTGCGCCGCTCGAACGATAAAATTTTGGATACGAGCGTCATTATCGACGGTCGGATCGCCGACATTTCGAAGACCGGTTTCATCGAAGGCACGCTCATCGTGCCACAATTCGTCATCGGCGAGCTTCAATATATCGCCGATTCGTCGGATACGTTGAAGCGGAACCGTGGTCGTCGCGGTCTTGATATTTTGAAGGAGTTACAAGACAACGACCGCATCGAAGTAGAAATCTATGATGGGGACTTTGAAGACGTCGCCGAAGTGGACATTAAATTGATCAAGTTGGCCGAATTGAAAAAAGGGATTGTCGTCACGAACGACTACAACTTGAATAAAGTGTGCGAAGTTCGAAATGTCCCTGTGCTGAACATTAATGATTTGGCAAATTCAGTAAAACAGATTGTCATCCCGGGGGAAGAGATGGTCGTGACGGTCATTAAAGAAGGTAAAGAACAAAATCAAGGCGTCGCGTACCTCGAAGACGGCACGATGGTCGTCGTTGAAGGTGGGCGCAAGTTGATTTCGAAGACATTGCCTGTTGTCGTGACGAGCGTTCTTCAAACATCGGCTGGCCGTATGATTTTTGCGCGTCCTGAATAAGCATGGAAAAAGAGACGCATTAGCGCTCTCTTTTTTCACGAACAGAGGTGAATGGAATGGTGCGTTATACCGTGGTCATCCCAGCCGCAGGGAAAGGGAAGCGGATGGGAGCCGATGAGAATAAATTGATGCTGACGTTACAAGGGAAGCCGATTATCGTATGGACGGTCGAAGCGTTCTCGAAAGATGCATGGTGTGAGCGCATCGTGCTCGCAGTGCGTCCTGAGGAACAAGGGTGGTTCGAGCGACAGTTGCATCATTTAGAGACCCCGATTACATACGTGACGGGTGGGGAAGAACGACAACAGAGCGTTCGGTCGGGTTTACAAGTCGTCGACCCGGATGCCGTCGTCTTGATTCATGATGGGGCACGGCCGTTTGTGCGTATTGATCAACTTCACGCTATCGCAGAAGCTGCCCGAACGGAAGGTGCGATTCTTGCTGTGCCGGTCAAAGATACGGTCAAACAAGTCGCAACCGGACACATCACACAGACTGTGCCGCGTGAGGCGCTCTGGCTGGCGCAAACCCCGCAAGCATTTCCTGCGGCTGACATCCGAGCGGTTCATGATCAGGCGGAAGCGTCAGGATTTATCGGGACGGACGATGCGAGTTTATTCGAGTGGGCTGGTAAAAAAGTGATTGTCCTTGCAGGGGACTATCACAACATTAAAATGACAACCCCAGAAGATTTATTATTTGGAGAAGCGATTTTAACGAAGGAGGATTATCGATGAGAATCGGACAAGGATTTGATGTACACGCGTTCGCGGAAGGGCGCCCGCTTATTTTAGGAGGAATCGAGATTCCGCATGACCGCGGCCTACTTGGCCACTCAGATGCGGACGTCTTGTTGCATACGATTGCCGACGCGGCGCTCGGGGCGATTGCAGCGGGCGATATTGGCAAGCATTTCCCGGACACGGACCCTGAGTTTAAGGATGCAGACTCGAAAGTGTTGTTACAACACGTGTGGCAACTCGTCAAAGCAGAAGGTTATGTGCTTGGCAACGTCGATGCGACGGTGATGGCGGAACGACCGAAACTCCGAACGTACATCGACGACATGCGAGCGGTTATCGCCGAGTTGCTTGAAGCGGATATCAGCCAAGTGAACGTCAAAGCGACGACGACCGAAAAGCTCGGCTTCACAGGACGTGAAGAAGGAATTGCCGCTCAGGCGGTCATCCTGCTCAACCGCGCTTGACAAAAGTGGTATACTATTTGGGCAGAAGAGAAGAAAGGTGGAAATATTATGAGTGAAGTGCGCGTACGCTATGCGCCGAGTCCGACGGGTCACCTTCATATCGGGAACGCCCGGACCGCGCTATTTAACTATTTATATGCTCGCCATGCTGGCGGAAAGATGATTCTCCGAATCGAGGATACGGACCAGAAACGGAACGTCGAGAACGGTGTCGAGAGCCAAATGAAATACTTGGAATGGCTCGGCATCGATTGGGATGAAGGCCCAGGCCGCGGCGGCGACTTCGGCCCGTACTTCCAAATGGAACGCCTCGACCTTTACAATCAATACGTGAACGAGTTGATGGACAAGGGGCTCGCATACAAGTGCTATATGACGTCTGAAGAACTTGAGGCGGAGCGCGAAGCCCAAATCGCACGTGGCGAAGCACCTCGTTATTCGGGAGCCCATCGTAACTTGAGCGAAGAAGAACGTGCGGCGTTCGAAGCTGAGGGACGTAAACCATCGATTCGGATTCGCGTACCAGAAGCGGTCACGTACAAGTGGACGGATGTCGTCAAAGGCGACGTCTCGTTCGAATCGAAGGACTTCGGCGATTGGGTCATTGTCAAACAGGATGGGATCCCGACATATAACTTTGCTGTCGTCGTCGACGACCACTTGATGAAAATCAGCCACGTATTGCGTGGGGACGATCATATCGCCAACACACCGAAACAGATGATGGTGTATGATGCGCTCGGTTGGGACTACCCTTCGTTCGGCCATATGACATTGATCTATAACGAAAACCATAAGAAGCTCTCGAAACGTGATGAGTCGATCATCCAATTCATCGAGCAGTATGCCGACCTCGGGTATCTCCCAGGGGCGCTCTTTAACTTCATCTCGCTTCTCGGCTGGTCGCCGGTCGGAGAAGAAGAGATCTTCACGAAAGAAGCGTTCATCGAGATGTTTGACGCCGGTCGTCTTTCGAAGAGCCCGGCCGTCTTCGACCAACAGAAACTCGCTTGGATCAACAGCGTCTACATGAAACAGGCTTCGCTTGACGAAGTGGTGGCACTCAGTTTACCATTCTTACAAGAAGCAGGACGTTTACCGAACGCCTTGTCGATGGAACAGGCGGATTGGGCGACGGCGCTCATCGCCCTCTATAAAGAACAAATGACGCACGGTGCTGAAATCGTGTCGTTGACGGACCTATTCTTTAAAGATGAGGTCGATTACGACGAAGAGGCCAATACGGTTCTCGCTGGTGAAACGGTACCGGCTGTCCTCGCCGAATTCAAGACTCAACTTGAAGCGATTGAGGATTTCACGCCTGAAGCTATCAAAGCAGCGACGAAAGCGACACAAAAAGCAACAGGTCAAAAAGGGAAAAACTTGTTCATGCCGATCCGGGTCGCCACGACTGGGCAGACGCACGGACCAGAGCTTCCGAACGCCATTTCATTGATTGGCAAAGAGCGTGTCTTGGCACGTCTCACAACATTATTAGCTTAAAAGGCAACGATGAGGAAAGTAAGCGGTATGACACTTAACAGAGACTAGAACCTAGGCTGGAAGTTCTAGAAGCGTCCCCCGTCGAAGTGCACCTCGGAGCCGTTCCGGCGATATGTAGTCGGGACCGCGACTCGGCGTTAACGAGACTTGAGAGGGGAACTTTCCCAAACAGAGTGGAACCGCGCTTACGGCGTCTCTGTGCCTTGGCACAGGGGCGTCTTTGTTTTTGATATGGAAAAGGAGAACAATTATGGGATTTTGGAAAAGTGTGAGTGAGGATATTCGGAACGTGCTCGAGCTCGATCCGGCTGCCCGCTCGAAAGCAGAAGTCATCTTAACATATCCTGGTTTGCATGCGCTTTGGGCACATCGGATTGCGCACGGACTGTGGACGCGTAACGTGAAATTGTTGGCGAAAATGATTGCTCAGACGAGCCGTTGGTTGACAGGGATTGAGATTCATCCCGGGGCGGTCATCGGCGAAGGGGTGTTCATCGATCACGGGTTCGGCATCGTCATCGGCGAGACCGCCATCATCGGTAATAACGTGACCATTTATCAAGGCGTGACGCTTGGTGGGACGGGCAAAGAGAAAGGGAAGCGACATCCGACCATCGGGAACGATGTGCTCATCTCAGCTGGGGCCAAAGTGCTCGGAAATATCACGATTGGCGATTGCGTCAAAATCGGGGCGAGTTCCGTCGTTTTAAAAGACGTCCCGTCTGACTCGACCGTCGTCGGGATTCCAGGCCGAGTCGTCATCCGAAACGGGGAGCGGGTCAAACAACATGACCTCGATCATCGATTGCCGGACCCGGACCGTGAATGCCAAGAGCGACTCGAAAATGCCGTCGCTGATTTGCAGCGGAAGCTTGCGTCATTAGAGAAACGGATGGAGGAAAAAACACATGATTCAGTTTTACAACAGCCTCACGAATAAGAAAGAACCGTTCGTCCCGATCGTTCCGGGAAAAGTGTCGATGTACGTATGCGGACCGACCGTCTACAATTACATTCACGTCGGTAACGCCCGGCCGGCCATCGCCTTCGATACAGTTCGTCGTTATTTAGCGTACCGAGGTTATGAGGTCAAATATGTTCTCAACTTCACGGATGTGGACGATAAAATCATCCGGACCGCAAACGAACTCGGTGAAGACGTCGGGACGCTGACGAACCGTTTTATCGACGCCTATTTAGAAGACACGGGTGCTTTGAACGTGTTACCGGCTGACGTCCATCCACGCGTTACAGACACGATGGACGAGATTATCACGTTCATCCGCGAACTTGAGACGCAAGATTTTGCGTATGAGGCAGGGGGGGACGTATATTTCCGTACTCGTAAGTTCGAGACGTACGGAAAATTGAGCCAGCAATCAATCGAAGACTTGCGCGCGGGTTCACGTGTCGACGTTGGGGAAAAGAAAGAAGACCCGCTCGATTTCGTCTTATGGAAAGCGGCGAAGCCAGGCGAGCCGGCGTGGGAGAGCCCATGGGGACAAGGTCGTCCGGGTTGGCATATCGAGTGCTCGGCGATGGCAAAGAAACACCTCGGCGAAACGATTGATATTCATGCTGGAGGACACGACCTCAAGTTCCCGCACCACGAGAACGAGATTGCCCAGTCGGAGGCGTGCAATCATACGAAGTTCGCCAACTACTGGCTGCATAACGGATTCATCAATATCGAGAATGAAAAGATGTCAAAATCGCTCGGGAACTTCCTGCTCGTCCATGAGGCGTTGAAGGAAGTGGATGCGATGGTGCTCCGCTTCTTTATGTTATCGGTCCACTATCGTCATCCAATCAACTATAGCCGTGAGTTGATCGAGCAAGCGGCGAACGGATGGGATCGCATCAAGGAGTCGTATCAAAACGTTGAATACCGCTTATCGGTCACGGCCGGCCTTGAAGAGCCGAGCGAGGCGATGGAACGCAAGCTCGCGACGATTAAAACAACGTTTATCGAAGCGATGGATGATGATATCAATACGGCGAATGCAGTGACCGTCCTATTTGACTTGGCACGTGAAGCGAACATCTACGCAAAAGCAGACCACGTCTCGAAAGTCACGCTCGAACACGTGATCGCTCTCTTCGAAGAATTGACAGGTGTGCTTGGTTTGACAATCAAGAAAGAGCTAGAGCTTCTTGACGCGGAAATTGATCAATTGATTCAAGAGCGGAACACGGCTCGGGCGGAGCGGAATTTCGCGCGTGCCGATGAGATTCGAGATCTCTTGAAAGAACAGAAGATTCAACTCGAGGATACAGCCCAAGGGGTGCGGTGGAAACGGTTATGAAACAACTCGCCCCTCAACTGAACGCCCTCGCCCTCGCCTATATGGGGGACGCCGTCTATGAGATGGCGGTACGCAAACGACTGCTCGGACAAGGGATGACGAAGCCGAACGACCTACATCGTGGCGCCATCCGCTACGTGAATGCGGCAGCGCAGGCTGGGGTCGTGACCCACTGGCTCGAGACAGGTGTCTTGAGTGATGATGAGGCGGCTGTCGTCCGCCGTGGGAAGAACGCAAAATCCGGTTCAATCCCGAAGCGGACAGATGTTCATACGTATCGCTATTCGACAGCGTTCGAAGCATTGATTGGTTACACATATCTAATGGAAAGAAGGGATCGTCTTGAAGAACTCATCGAACAAGCGTTCACATGGCTCGAAACCGAGTCATTCGAAACGACATGACGGAGGAAGGGCGCATGAGCAACGGTCATTTGATCGTCCGCGCGGCGAACGAAATGATCGACCGAAGCGTCAAAAACTAGAACGACCAGACTATCAAGAAGTCGACGTGCTCGAGGAAGGAATCGACTTCCTTTACGGGCGCAACCCGGTGATGGAAGCGCTCCGGAGCGGTCGCGATATGAACAAGGTCTTTATTATGGAAGGGCAACAGAAAGGGCCGCTCGCTCAAATCATCGGCATGGCCAACGAGGCATCGGTTCAAGTCTCGTTCGTCCCGAAAACGAAACTCGAGAAGATGGCCGGTAGCGAACATCACCAAGGTGTCGTCGCTGCGGTCGCCGCCTACGAATATAAGTCGATCGAAGATATGTTCGCCCTCGCCGAGTCAAAAGGAGAAACGCCGTTGTTCATCCTACTCGATGAACTCGAAGACCCGCATAACCTCGGTTCGATTTTACGGACAGCGGATGCGGTCGGGGCGCACGGGATTATCATTCCGAAGCGCCGCTCGGTCGGTTTGACGCAGACGGTGGCGAAAGCTTCGACAGGCGCGATTGAGTACATTCCGGTCGCACGCGTCACAAACTTGACGCGGACGCTTGAAGAACTGAAAGAGAAAGGACTATGGGTTGTCGGGACAGACGCGAGCGAGAGCCAAGATTATCGTCGCCTCGATGGGAACATGCCGCTCGTCGTTGTCATCGGTAGTGAAGGTAAAGGGATGAGCCGCCTCGTACGCGAATCGTGTGACTTCCTCGTCCACATGCCGATGGTCGGTCACGTCACATCGCTGAACGCCTCGGTCGCGGCCGCGCTTCTCTTGTATGAAGTGCATCGCTCACGTAACCCATTGTCATGAGCATCAAGAAACGGGAATTGCTCCTCGTGGATGGATATAACATTATTGGCGCATGGCCGCACCTTCGAAAGCTGCGCGACATCGATTTTGAGAAAGCGCGAAACGATTTGATTGAAGCGATGGCCGAGTACCAAGCGGTCACGGGTCGCGAAGTGACAATCGTCTTCGATGCCCATATGCGATACGGGCGGGAATCGAAAGCGAATCAAAGTCGTGTCGCGGTCGTCTATACGAAAGAAAACGAGACGGCGGATGAATGGATTGAACGCCGTGCGCACGCCCTTGTCGATGATCGGCTCGTGACGTTGTTTGTCGCGACGAACGACTTCACCGAACAGTGGGTTATCTTCGGACAAGGAGCGCTCCGGGTTCCTGCCAATGAGTTACTGAAGGATTGGAAGCACGCCCAGGTGTTGATTGAAAAAGAACGGTCGGCACTCGAGCAGGATCGGTCGAATCGAAAAACGATTGACCTTTCACCAGACATAAGAGCCCGATTGGAAGAAATACGCCGTCGTAAATGAGGCGGTGAAGGATATCACAGACGAGTTCATCAAATGGACTCGTCTTTTGTTTTTAATTTGACATTTATTTGGAAAGAAATGTTGTATACTAATAGATGTATGAGTTACACGATATGTAATTGACGGAATTTTTAGAATTTTATTTGACGGTCGTTTTAACCGACGCCTATAATGAGAGCACAAACTTACATAAGTTCATCAATCGCCGGGGGGTATGAAACATGAACGGATGGCCATACGAGCAATTTGAAAGCATGTCCGACGAAGAGCTGGTCTTTCTTGCGCGTAATGAGGGGGACAGCGACGCTCTTGAGTTTTTGATTGAACGTTACCGATATTTCGTCCGGGCGAAGGCAAGGTCTTACTTTTTGATCGGTGCCGATCACGAGGACATCGTGCAAGAAGGCATGATCGGTCTGTATAAAGGTGTCCGGGATTACCGCGATGAGCGGCTCGCCTCGTTTAAAAGTTTTGCCGAGATGTGCATCACCCGTCAAATGATCACTGCCATCAAAACGGCGACCCGTCAAAAGCACATCCCGCTCAATTCTTACGTCTCGCTCGACAAGCCAATCTTTGACGACGAGTCGGACCGGACACTGCTCGATGTGATCTTGCCGCCGCATCCGACGGACCCGCAGGATTTGCTCGTGACGCGAGAAGAACAACTGTTCATGGAAGAAAAGATGGAAGAGCTCCTGAGTGACTTGGAACGAAAAGTGTTGCGTCTTTATTTGGACGGCCGTTCGTACCAAGAAATCTCGGACGACCTCGACCGTCATGTGAAATCGATTGATAATGCGTTACAGCGCGTGAAGAAAAAGTTTGAGCGGCATGTCGACGTCAAAACGATGACGAGCTAACCGATATTGACCGCACGCCTCCTATGTGATACTTTTAAGGCAGCGCCTTGTCCGTAGACGCCATTTACAGGAGGCGTTTTTTTTTCGCTCTTTTTTATAGGAGAGCTGTCGAAAGGGGCGCTCATGAATGGCAAAGAAAGTAAGTCTCGCGTGTTCGGATTGCGGGTCGAGCGGTTATTCGACCATGAAACAAGACGACGTGACGACACGGCTCGAGCTGAAAAAGTTCTGTCGGCGTTGCAATGCGCATACGACACACCGAGAATCGAAGTAATGTAGATTGGCATTCAACGTAGGAGGAAGCTACCATGAACTTTTTGCGCGATGTATGGAAAGAGTTAAAGAAAACGAGTTGGCCGACTCGTAAAGAGCTCACAAAATATACCATCACGGTCATCGCGACGGTCGTCGTGATCGGCCTGTTCGTGTTCGGCGTAGATACTGGTGTCAGCTATCTCGTCAACCTATTAATTAACTAAGGAAAGAGGTGAAAGCCGTGGAGAAACAATGGTTTGTTGTCCAGACGTATTCTGGATTTGAAAACAACGTCAAAGAAAACCTAGAACGTCGGATCGGTTCGATGAACATGGAAGATAAAATTTTCCGCGTCCTCGTTCCGACTGAAACAACGCAAGAAGAAGTCACGCTCAAGAGTGGCGAGAAGAAGATTAAAGAAAAAGAAGTGAAGAGCTTCCCAGGTTACGTCTTCGTCGAGATGGTCATGACTGACGACTCGTGGTATGTCGTGCGGAACACGCCGAACGTCACCGGCTTCCTCGGTTCAACAGGCGGCGGCGCCAAGCCGATCCCGCTTCAACCGGACGAAGTGACGAACGTCTTGTCACAGATGGGTCTCATCGAGAAGAAAGATCGTTACAACTACGAACTCGGCGACCTCGTCCGTGTCAAAGAAGGCGCATTTGAGAACTTTGAAGGTACGATTGATGAAATCGAAGCCGATAAAGAGAAGCTCAAAGTTGTCGTTGACATGTTCGGCCGTGAAACAAAAATTGAGCTTGATTTCGAACAAGTTCAGAAAATTAACTAATACCCACTTGCCATTCTCGGAAACGGATGGTACAATCGGAAATGTTTGATGTTGTGCTATATTTCGGTACAAACTCGACCTAATAGATTGAGTGGGAGGGCGCACAACGTCCAAGAAACCACATTTTAGACTTAAGGAGGTGTGTCTCGTGGCGAAAAAAGTTACTAAACTCGTTAAACTTCAAATCCCAGCTGGTAAAGCTAACCCAGCACCACCAGTAGGTCCAGCACTTGGTCAAGCAGGTGTTAACATCATGGGATTCTGTAAAGAGTTCAACGCTCGTACACAAGACCAAGCCGGATTGATTATTCCTGTAGTCATTACGGTATACGAAGATCGTTCGTTTACATTCATTACGAAAACTCCACCAGCTGCAGTTCTTTTGAAGAAAGCTGCTGGTATCGAGAGCGGTTCTGGTGAACCAAACCGTAAGAAGGTAGCAACGGTTAAGCGTGATAAAGTTCGCGAAATCGCTGAACTTAAAATGCCTGACCTTAACGCGTCGTCTGTTGAAACAGCGATGCTTATGGTTGAAGGTACTGCGCGTAGTATGGGTATTGTAATCGAAGACTAATTTATTAGTCTCTGGGATTGTCGGTGAATATTATGCTCACCTTCAATCCCTTCATTATGTGGGAGGAAATTCCGCTAACCACAAGGAGGAAAAGAATCATGGGTAAAAAACACCAAGAAGCAGCTAAGCTTGTTGACCGCATGAAGTCATACGAACTCGCTGAGGCCGTTGAACTCGTTCAGAAAACAGCTACTGCTAAATTCGATGAAACAATCGAAGTTGCTGTCCGTCTCGGCGTAGATCCGAAGAAAGCGGACCAACAAATCCGCGGTGCCGTCGTACTTCCACACGGTACTGGTAAAACACAAAAAGTTCTCGTCTTCGCAAAAGGCGAAAAAGTTAAAGAAGCTGAAGCGGCTGGCGCTGACTACGTCGGTGACTCTGAGTTCATCACTAAAATCCAACAAGGATGGTTCGACTTCGATGTAATCGTTGCGACACCTGACATGATGGGTGAAGTTGGTAAACTTGGTCGCGTTCTCGGACCAAAAGGCCTCATGCCTAACCCGAAAACAGGCACAGTCACGTTCGACGTTGCGAAAGCAATCGCGGACATCAAAGCTGGTAAAGTAGAGTACCGCGTTGACAAAGCCGGTAACATCCACGTACCAGTTGGTAAGAAGTCATTTGAAGCAACAAAACTCTCTGAGAACATCGAGACAATCATCGAGACGCTCATGAAAGTGAAGCCTGCTACTGCAAAAGGAACTTACCTTAAAAACATCGCGCTTTCTTCGACAATGGGTCCTGGAATCCGTGTCGCGACTGCCGACTTCATCAAGTAATCTACTTGAAATAAACTGTTGACAACGTGTGATACCGCTGTTAAAGTAATACACGTTCAACCGAATATGTTGGATTACCGTAGACAGAAGGTGGACATCGGTCCGTAAACCCTTCCGAGGTGTCTTTGCTCGAACTTGAGCCTGTTGTCACAGGTTTACTTTCAAACAATTACGCCCTCGTATGTCTTCATACGAGGGATTTCTTTTTGGAGAGCAGCCTCTCGTCCGGTATAAGAATTGACTAGGAGGTGCAAACACATGGCAAGCGAAAAAATCGTATCTCAAAAATCGGCACTCGTCGATGAGATCGCTGAAAAAATGCAAGCGAGCGTCGGAACAATCGTTGTTGACTACCGTGGACTTACAGTTGAAGAAGTGACTACACTCCGTAAATCACTCCGTGACGCTGGAATCGAGTTCAAAGTATACAAAAACGGTCTTCTTCGCCGCGCGGCAGTTCAGTCGAACTTCGAAGGTCTTGACGAAGTCTTCACAGGTCCTACAGCAATCGCCTTCTCTAACGAAGACGTTGTTGCCCCTGCGAAGATCTTGAACGACTTCTCGAAAGAGCACAAAGCGCTCGAATTGAAAGGCGGAATCATCGAAGGCAAAGTAACTTCACTCGAAGAAGTTAAAGCCCTTGCAGAACTTCCATCACGCGATGGTCTTCTCTCGATGCTTCTCAGCGTACTTCAAGCTCCAATCCGTGGGCTCGCAGTCGCAACAAACGCAATCGCAGAACAAAAAGAAGAGCAAACTGCTTAATTTTTGTCTCGTAGCGTAACCAAAACCAATCTTTACAACATCAAAGGAGGAAAACCATAATGGCTTTCAACAAAGAGCAATTCATCGAAGACCTCAAATCAATGACGGTTCTCGAACTTAACGAACTCGTAAAAACAATCGAAGAAGAATTCGGCGTATCAGCAGCAGCTCCAGTAGCAGTTGCAGGTGCAGGCGCAGCAGCAGCTGAAGAGCAAACTGAATTCGACGTAATCCTCACAAACGCTGGCGCTGGTAAAATCAACGTCATCAAAGCAGTTCGTGAACTTACAGGCCTCGGTCTTAAAGAAGCGAAAGCACTCGTTGACGGAACTCCGGCTCCAGTCAAAGAAGGCGTTTCTAAAGAAGACGCAGACGCAGTCAAAGCTAAGCTTGAAGAAGCTGGCGCAACTGTCGAAGTTAAGTAATCCAACTTTTACTTCACAACCTATAGAAGCTCGCTATGGCGAGCTTCTTTTATTTCCTTGAAGAGTGGGTTAGGAGGTTCAATGCATGGGAGATCATTACTATACGAACGACCCTAGTTCGAAAAGTGCCCCTGAGACATGGACGTACGAGTTGCGAGGGAAGACATATCGCTTCACCTCGGACCGCGGCGTGTTCTCGAAAGGATCGGTCGATTTTGGGTCACGTCTCTTAATCGAATCATTTGAAGTGCCTGACGTCGAAGGGCGCATTTTAGATGTGGGCTGTGGCTACGGTCCGATGGGGATCTCGCTTGCCGATGCCTCTGGGCGTGAAGCACTCCTCGTCGACGTGAACGAGCGAGCGCTTGCCTTGTCAGAGCAAAACGCCGCCCAGAACGGAGTGACGATCGAGACGCGGCTCAGCCACGCTTACGACGCGGTCGGTGACGAACAGTTCGCCGCAATCGTGACCAATCCGCCAATTCGGGCCGGAAAGCAAGTGGTCCACACGATTCTGCGAGGCGCGCATGCGCATCTCGTTGTAGGTGGAGCGCTCTATGTCGTCATCCAAAAGAAACAAGGAGCGCCTTCTGCCAAGAAGTTGCTTGAAGATGTGTTTGGTCAAGTCGAGACGGTTGTGAAAGAAAAAGGCTATTTCATTTTCCGAGCAATTCGCTCTTGACAAACGGTGAAGTCTTGTTGACTCGCTATAACGTATATGCTAACATTATAAAATGCCATTGGAATGGAATTCGCCTTGAACTGCCGCGTTTGCCGCTTTTTAGACGCGGAAAAGAGACGACATTCAATGACAATGTTCGATTATTACGCCCGAAAAATTCGATAGAGAATTGGGGGTCTGAGAGGTGAATCAGTTGACTGGTCAACTTGTTCAGTACGGTCGTCACCGTCAGAGAAGAAGCTTTGCCCGTATCAGTGAGGTATTAGAGCTTCCGAATTTGATTGAAATTCAAACTGCTTCTTACGAGTGGTTCTTACGTGAAGGATTGAAAGAGATGTTTACGGACATTTCGCCAATCTCCGACTTCACTGGAAACCTTGTGCTCGAGTTCATCGATTATTCGCTCAGTGAGCCGAAGTATTCGATTGATGAATCGAAGGAGCGAGACGTTACTTACTCTGCGCCATTGCGCGTAAAAGTACGTCTGCAAAACAAAGAAACAGGTGAGCTCAAAGAACAAGAAGTGTTCATGGGAGATTTCCCACTCATGACAGAATCGGGAACATTTATCATTAACGGTGCAGAACGCGTTATCGTTTCCCAGCTTGTTCGTTCGCCGAGCGTTTATTACAACGCTAAACTCGATAAAAACGGTAAGCGTGGTTTCGGTGCGACAGTCATTCCGAACCGCGGTGCATGGCTCGAACTTGAGACAGATGCTAAAGATATCGTTTACGTTCGTATCGACCGTACCCGTAAGATCCCGGTAACGGTGTTGTTGCGTGCCCTCGGATTCGGTACGGACCAAGAGATTATCGACCTTCTCGGGGATGATGAATATCTTCGCAATACCCTTGAAAAAGATAATACAGAATCAACAGAAAAAGCGTTGATCGAAATTTACGAGCGTCTCCGCCCTGGTGAACCACCAACGGTTGAGAACGCGAAGTCACTTCTCGTATCTCGTTTCTTCGACCCAAAACGTTACGACCTTGCAAACGTCGGTCGCTACAAGATGAACAAAAAACTTCATCTTAAAAACCGTCTCTTCGGTCAAAAATTGGCCGAGACGCTCGTTGATCCAGAAACAGGCGAAGTCATCGCTGAAGCTGGAACAATCCTCGATCGTCGCAACCTTGACCGCGTTCTTCCACATTTGGAAAACGGCCTCGGTTATATGGATGCTGAGCCGACAGGCGGCGTCGCTGAAGGTGAACCGTTCGGTCTTCAATCGATCAAAGTTATCTCACCAGATGACCCAGATGGAGAGCGTATCTTGAACATTATCGGTAACGGCAATATCGACCGCAGCGTGAAACACATCACGCCGGCTGATATCATCGCATCGATCAACTACTTCTTTAACTTGCTACACGAAGTCGGAACAACAGATGACATCGACCACCTAGGAAACCGTCGTCTTCGTTCAGTCGGAGAACTTCTCCAAAACCAATTCCGGATCGGGCTTTCTCGTATGGAACGTGTTGTTAAAGAGCGGATGTCGATTCAAGATCAAAACGCGATCACACCACAGGCACTCATCAACATTCGCCCGGTAATCGCGTCGCTAAAAGAGTTCTTTGGTAGCTCGCAGTTGTCACAGTTCATGGACCAAACAAACCCGCTCGCAGAGCTCACGCACAAGCGTCGTCTCTCTGCACTTGGACCGGGTGGTTTGACACGTGAGCGTGCCGGTTTCGAAGTTCGAGATGTTCACTATTCGCACTACGGTCGGATGTGTCCAATCGAAACACCAGAAGGACCGAACATCGGTCTCATCAACTCGCTTTCGTCTTATGCGAAAGTAAACGAGTACGGCTTCATCGAAGCACCGTACCGTCGAGTCGACCCAGAAACAGGTCTCGTCACGAGCGAGATTCAATATATGACGGCGGATGAAGAAGATCTCTACGTCGTCGCCCAGGCGAACATGCCGCTTACAGAAGAAGGCGGTTTCGCCAACGAACAAGTCCTTTGCCGTTTCCGCGGACAAAACTTGTCAGTTGAGCCAAACCGAGTCGATTACATGGACGTTTCGCCGAAACAGGTTGTTTCTGCCGCGACGGCATGTATCCCGTTCCTCGAGAACGATGACTCGAACCGTGCCCTCATGGGAGCGAACATGCAACGTCAAGCTGTACCGCTTCTTCAACCTGATTCACCGATTATCGGTACTGGTATGGAGTACGTGTCAGCGAAAGACTCTGGAGCCGCGATTATCGCGAAATTCCCAGGTGTCGTCGAGCGTGTCACAGCGCGCGAAATCTTGGTCCGCCGCACGTCTGACGTGAACGGTTCTGAGGTGTCGGGTGACCTTGACCGCTACAAACTTCAAAAGTATGTTCGTTCGAACCAAGGGACATGCTACAACCAGAAGCCGATCATCGCTGCTGGCGACCGTGTCGAAAAAGGAGAAATCCTTGCTGACGGTCCATCGATGGATATGGGTGAGCTCGCGCTCGGCCGTAACGTCGTTGTCGCCTTCATGACATGGGACGGTTACAACTATGAGGATGCGATCATCATGAGTGAGCGTCTCGTGAAAGATGACGTGTACACATCGATTCATATCGAAGAGTACGAGTCAGAATCACGCGACACGAAACTCGGACCTGAGGAAATCACACGTGATATTCCAAACGTCGGCGATGACGCGCTTCGCAACTTGGACGATCGTGGAATCATCCGCATCGGTGCGGAAGTCAAGGATGGCGATATCCTCGTCGGTAAAGTAACGCCTAAAGGTGTGACTGAATTGACGGCGGAAGAGCGTCTCTTGCACGCGATCTTCGGTGAGAAAGCACGTGAAGTCCGTGATACGTCACTCCGTGTACCAAACGGCGGCGACGGCATCATCTTGGACGTCAAAGTGTTCGATCGTGAAAACGGTGACGAACTCTCACCAGGCGTGAACCAAATGGTTCGTGTCTACATCGTTCAAAAACGTAAGATTCACGAAGGGGATAAGATGGCGGGACGTCACGGTAACAAAGGTGTTATCTCGCGGATCCTCCCTGAAGAAGACATGCCATACATGCCGGACGGCACACCGATTGACATCATGCTTAACCCACTAGGTGTACCATCACGGATGAACATCGGTCAGGTACTCGAACTCCACCTTGGAATGGCGGCTAAAAAGCTCGGCATCAAAGTGGCGACACCTGTATTCGATGGTGCGCGTGAGGAAGACGTATGGGCAACGATTGAAGAAGCTGGAATGGACAAAGATGCCAAGACTCGTCTCTATGACGGTCGTACTGGTGAAGCGTTCGATAACCGCGTCTCGGTCGGTGTCATGTATATGATCAAACTCGCGCACATGGTTGATGATAAACTTCACGCTCGTTCGACAGGACCATACTCGCTCGTCACACAACAACCGCTCGGTGGTAAAGCACAGTTCGGTGGACAGCGTTTCGGTGAGATGGAAGTATGGGCACTTGAAGCGTACGGCGCAGCCTACACGCTCCAAGAGATCCTTACAATCAAGTCGGATGACACGGTTGGTCGTGTGAAAGCATACGAGGCCATCGTGAAAGGTGAGAGCGTTCCGAAAGCGGGCGTTCCTGAATCGTTCCGCGTCTTGATCAAAGAGCTCCAAGCGCTCGGTATGGAAGTCAAGATGATGTCTGCGGACGATGAAGAAGTTGAAATGAAAGATGAAGATGACGACAACATCCCGAACGCAACATCGGCGTTAGAACAAGTCGTTCAACCGACTGTTACGGAAGAGGAATAAGGCGAAAAGGGAGGTCGGCCCCTTGGTAGATGTTAATCGATTTGAATATATGAAAATCGGCTTGGCTTCACCTGAGAAGATCCGTTCGTGGTCTTACGGGGAAGTCAAAAAGCCGGAAACGATCAACTATCGTACACTCAAACCAGAGAAGGACGGATTGTTCTGTGAACGAATCTTCGGTCCTACGAAAGACTGGGAATGTTACTGCGGAAAGTACAAACGGATCCGTTATAAAGGAGTCATTTGTGACCGCTGTGGCGTTGAAGTGACGAAAGCGAAAGTGCGTCGCGAGCGTATGGGCCATATCGAGCTCGCGGCACCAGTTTCGCACATCTGGTACTTCAAAGGGATTCCAAGCCGAATGGGGCTTGTTCTCGACATGTCACCACGTGCACTCGAAGAAGTGATCTACTTCGCGTCGTACGTCGTGACGGAGCCAGGTGACACTCCGCTCGAGAAGAAACAACTTCTCTCGGAAAAAGAATACCGTCTCTACCGTGAAAAATACGGTAGTGACTTCAAAGCAGACATGGGTGCGGAAGCAATCCGGACACTCCTTCAAGACGTGCAACTCGAGAAGGAAGTCGGAGAACTCCGCGAAGAATTGAAGACAGTTCAAGGTCAGCGTCGTACACGTGCGATTAAACGCCTTGAAGTGCTCGATGCATTCTTCACATCAGGCAATGATCCAGATTGGATGATCCTCGAAGTACTTCCTGTCATTCCGCCTGAGCTTCGCCCGATGGTGCAGCTCGACGGTGGACGCTTTGCGACATCTGACTTGAACGATTTATATCGTCGAGTCATCAACCGTAACAACCGTCTCAAACGTTTGCTCGACCTCGGCGCGCCGAACATCATCGTGCAAAACGAGAAGCGTATGCTTCAAGAAGCGGTTGACGCCCTCATCGACAATGGTCGTCGTGGTCGTCCGGTAACAGGTCCAGGTAACCGTCCATTGAAATCACTTTCACACATGTTGAAAGGGAAACAAGGTCGTTTCCGTCAAAACCTTCTTGGTAAACGGGTCGACTATTCAGGACGTTCAGTTATCGTCGTTGGACCGAACTTGAAGATGTACCAGTGTGGTCTCCCGAAAGAGATGGCGCTTGAACTCTTCAAACCGTTCGTGATGAAAGAACTTGTCGGTCGCGGCATTGCTTCGAACATCAAGAACGCCAAACGTAAAATTGAGAAGATGCAACCAGAAATCTGGGGCGTCCTCGAAGAAGTCATTCGTGAGCACCCGGTTCTCTTGAACCGTGCCCCTACGCTTCACCGCCTAGGGATTCAAGCTTTCGAACCGATTCTCGTCGAGGGTCGTGCGATTCGTCTTCACCCGCTCGTATGTACGGCCTACAACGCCGACTTCGATGGTGACCAAATGGCGGTCCACGTACCACTTTCTGCCGAAGCGCAAGCCGAAGCTCGTCTTCTTATGCTTGCGGCGCAAAACATCTTGAACCCGAAAGATGGGAAACCAGTCGTTACACCATCGCAGGATATGGTCCTCGGTAACTACTACATCTCGCTTGAACGCGACGATGCCATCGGACAAGGGAAAGTGTTGTCGAACGTGAACGAAGCGCTCATCGCGTATCAAAATGGCTACGTCCACTTGCATACACGTGTGGCTCTTCCAGCACGTACGCTCAACAACCCGACGTTCACAGATGAGCAAAACGAGAAATTGTTGATCACAACGGTCGGTAAGATGATCTTTAACGAGATCTTGCCGAACACGTTCCCATACTTGAACGAACCGACGATGGAAAACTTGCAGGAAGCAACGCCTGATAAGTACTTCATCGACAAAGGTGCCAACGTGGCGGAAGAAATCGCCTCACGTCCACTCATCGAACCGTTCAAAAAAGGATTCCTTGGAAAAGTCATCGCGGAAGTGTTCCAGAAGTTTGAAACGACTGAAACAAGCCGCATGCTTGACCGGATGAAAGATCTCGGCTTCAAACACTCGACGAAAGCCGGTGTGACGGTCGGAATCGCTGATATCATCGTTCTTCCGGACAAACAAGAAATCCTCGATGAAGCGCAAGCCCAAGTCGATCAAATCATGAAGTCATTCCGCCGCGGTCTCATCACTGAAGATGAGCGTTACGAGCGCGTTGTACGCTCTTGGAACGAAGCGAAAGATGAGATTCAATCACGATTGATGAAATCCCTCAATCGCTTGAACCCAATCTTCATGATGTCTGACTCAGGTGCCCGTGGTAACGCGTCCAACTTCACGCAGCTCGCAGGGATGCGTGGTTTGATGGCCGCTCCATCTGGCCGCATCATCGAACTTCCGATCAAATCTTCATTCCGTGAAGGTCTGACGGTACAGGAATACTTCATCTCGACACACGGTGCGCGTAAAGGTCTTGCCGATACAGCCCTTAAGACGGCTGACTCAGGTTACTTGACGCGTCGTCTCGTTGACGTAGCCCAAGATGTCATCATCCGTGAAGAAGATTGTGGAACGGACCGCGGGATCCGTGTCGCCGCTCTCCGCGAAGGCACGGAAGAAATCGAAAACTTGTATGACCGCCTCGTCGGCCGTACAGCGTTCGAGACAGTGGCACATCCGGAAACGGGTGAAGTCATGGTCGAGAAGAACCAATTGATTACCGAAGATCTCGCTCGCGACATCGTCGACGCTGGAATCGAACGAGTTGAAATCCGGACAGCCTTTACATGTAACACGTCACACGGCGTATGTAAAAAATGTTACGGCCGCAACTTGGCGACTGGCTCGAACGTTGAAGTCGGCGAAGCTGTCGGAATCATCGCCGCGCAATCAATCGGTGAGCCAGGAACGCAGCTTACAATGCGTACCTTCCACACAGGTGGGGTAGCCGGAGATGATATCACACAAGGTCTTCCGCGTATCCAAGAGGTATTCGAGGCTCGTAACCCGAAAGGGCAAGCGGTCATCTCGGAAATCCCGGGTACGGTCATCGATTTCACAGAATCGCGTGACAAACGTGAACTCACGGTCGAAGGACTTAGCGAGACACGTACGTACACGATTCCGTTTGGAGCACGTCTTCGTGTTCAAATCGGAGATACGGTAGAAGCTGGGGAAGTCTTCACGGAAGGTTCGATCGATCCGAAAGAATTGCTCGCCGTCCGTGGTGTATCTGGCGTACAAAACTACCTTCTCCAAGAAGTACAAAAAGTTTACCGGATGCAAGGGGTAGAGATCGGCGACAAACACGTCGAAGTTATGGTTCGCCAAATGCTTCGCCGCGTCAAAGTCATCGAGTCTGGTGATACGCCGCTCCTCCCTGGTTCGCTCGTCGACATCAGCGTCTTCAAAGAAGCATGTAAAGATGCACTCCGCGAAGGCAAGAGCCCGGCAACAGCGAAACCGGTCCTTCTCGGAATCACGAAAGCGTCGCTTGAGACAGATTCGTTCCTCTCGGCCGCTTCGTTCCAAGAAACAACTCGTGTGTTGACAGATGCTGCCATCAAAGGCAAGCGCGACTATCTTCTCGGACTCAAAGAGAACGTCATCATCGGGAAACTCGTTCCAGCTGGTACTGGGATGCCGGTTTACCGCGATGTACAGCTCAAAGAAGATGAGACGAAAGCCGTCCTCGAAGACACGACTGTAGAATAAAAACGTCTTGACAGCATAGGTTGGCGGTGCTACTATGATTTAGTGCCGCCAATCGGTTGTTGTCGATGACAACGGTGTCCAGCAGTCGGCAAGCTACTCGGACGTCACCCGATCTTTCTTCGGAAAGGTTTGGCTGCTATTATTGCCACTTTCAAGGTATAACTCACGTTTTTGCGAGGTCATGGAATGCCTACGCCTCGTAAAAGCGTTTCGTTATGACCTTAAATGAACCACCCGGGTCGGTGGGTCTAGAAAATAGCATAATTCAGGAAGGGAGGATCTTCAAAGATGCCTACTATCAACCAGTTAGTCCGTAAAGGACGTAAATCGAAAGTCGTTAAATCTGACTCTCCAGCACTTAACAAAGGTTACAACAGTTTCATCAAGTCACAAACAAACGTGAGCTCGCCACAAAAACGTGGTGTTTGTACACGTGTTGGTACAATGACTCCGAAGAAACCGAACTCGGCATTACGTAAGTATGCTCGTGTTCGTTTGACTAACCAAATCGAAGTGACTGCGTACATTCCAGGTATTGGCCACAACCTTCAAGAGCACAGCGTTGTTCTTATCCGTGGAGGACGTGTAAAAGACTTACCAGGGGTACGTTACCACATCGTTCGTGGTGCGCTTGACACTGCAGGTGTGGACGGACGTATGCAAGGCCGTTCTAAATACGGTACGAAACGTCCGAAAGCTGCGAAGAAGTAATTCTCGCTAACTAAAAACTACTGAAATTTTGAAAGGAGGGTACTCGGATGCGTAAAAACCGTGCAGAACGTCGTGACGTTATCGCAGATCCGATCTACAACTCGAAATTGGTAACTCGCCTCATTAACCGTGTCATGTTAGACGGTAAAAAAGGTACAGCTCAAACTATCATTTACAACGCATTTGGCCTCATCGCTGAACGCTCAGGCAAAGAGCCTATGGAAGTGTTCGAAGAAGCAATGAACAACATCATGCCTGTACTTGAAGTTAAAGCTCGCCGTGTTGGTGGAGCAAACTACCAAGTTCCTGTTGAAGTTCGTCCAGAGCGCCGTACGACACTTGGTCTTCGTTACCTCGTGAACTACGCTCGTCTCCGCAACGAGAAAACGATGGAGCAACGTATCGCGAACGAAATCATGGATGCAGCCAACAACACTGGTGCGTCTGTTAAGAAACGCGAAGACATGCATAAGATGGCAGAAGCGAACAAAGCGTTTGCTCACTATCGTTGGTAAGTTAAACGTAAAGACCACTCCACGTCACCAAGCGGTGGCTTAATGGAGTGGCTTTCGGGTATAATCATATCGTGTGCCAGCACACGAAAAACACATGCGGAAGGAGAATACCCAGTATGGCAAGAGAATTCTCCCTAAAGAATACTCGTAACATCGGGATCATGGCTCACATCGATGCCGGTAAGACGACAACAACTGAACGTATTCTTTATTACACAGGTCGTATCCATAAAATTGGTGAAACTCATGAAGGAGCTTCACAAATGGACTGGATGGAGCAGGAGCAAGAGCGTGGAATCACGATCACTTCTGCTGCGACAACTGCACAGTGGAATGGCCACCGTGTAAACATCATCGATACACCTGGACACGTAGACTTCACGGTTGAAGTTGAACGTTCACTCCGTGTACTTGATGGCGCAGTTGCAGTACTTGACGCTCAGTCAGGTGTTGAACCACAAACAGAAACTGTATGGCGTCAAGCGACGACTTACGGTGTTCCACGTGTCGTATTCGTCAACAAGATGGATAAGATCGGTGCGGACTTCTTGTACTCGGTGAAAACACTTCACGAGCGCTTGCATGCAAATGCACACCCAATCCAACTTCCAATCGGTGCGGAAGACGAATTCAAAGGAATCGTCGACCTCGTCGAAATGAAGACGTACATGTACTCGAACGACCTCGGTACTGACATCGAAGTAACAGATGGCTTCCCAGCTGACATGGCTGACCAAGCTGAAGAACTTCGCGGTCAATTGATCGAAGCGGTCGCAGACTACAACGAAGAGTTGATGATGAAATACCTCGAAGGCGAAGAGATCTCAATCGACGAACTCAAAGCTGGTATTCGTAAAGCAACACTCAGCGTAGAATTCTACCCTGTACTCGTTGGTTCGGCCTTCAAAAACAAAGGTGTTCAATTGATGTTGAACGCTGTTGTTGATTACCTCCCATCACCAGTTGATGTTGAGTCAATCAAAGGGATCAACCTCGACACAGAAGAAGAAATCACGCGTGAGCCTTCAGATGACGCGCCGTTCTCGGCACTTGCGTTCAAAGTCATGACGGATCCTTACGTCGGTAAATTGACGTTCTTCCGTGTGTACTCTGGTACAGCACAAGCTGGTTCGTATGTGAAGAACTCGACTAAAGGCAAGCGTGAGCGCCTCGGTCGTATCCTTCAAATGCACGCGAACAGCCGTGAAGAGATTCCAATGGTATACGCTGGTGACATCGCCGCGGCTGTTGGTCTCAAAGATACTACGACTGGTGATACACTTTGCTCAGAGAAAGACAACGTCGTTCTCGAGTCAATGACATTCCCAGAACCAGTTATCTCGGTCGCTATCGAGCCTAAATCGAAAGCTGACCAAGACAAGATGGGTCAAGCCCTCGCGAAACTCGCAGAAGAGGATCCAACTTTCCGCACTGAAACAAACCAAGAGACTGGTCAAACAATCATCTCTGGTATGGGTGAGCTTCACCTTGATATCCTCGTTGACCGTATGCGTCGCGAATTCAAAGTAGAAGCAAACGTCGGTGCACCACAAGTTGCTTACCGTGAGACAATCCGTGGCGCTGCGAAGATCGATTCGAAATTCGTACGTCAATCTGGTGGACGCGGTCAGTACGGTCACGTTGTCGTAGAATTCGAGCCGAACGAAGAAGGCGCTGGATTCGCATTCGAGAACAAGATCGTCGGTGGTGTTGTACCACGTGAATACGTCCCAGCTGTTCAAAACGGGATTGAAGAAGCTCTCGAAAACGGTATCCTCGCTGGTTACCCAGTAGTTGACGTTAAAGCTGCCCTCGTCTTCGGATCGTACCACGATGTCGACTCGAACGAGATGGCGTTTAAAGTTGCTGCTTCGATGGCGGTTAAACAACTTAAGGAGCAAGCGAAAGCTGTTATCCTTGAGCCAATGATGCGTGTTGAAGTTGTCATCCCAGAAGAATACTTGGGAGATATCATGGGTGACGTCACGTCACGCCGTGGACGCGTAGAAGGTATGGAAGCACGCGGTAACGCTCAAGTCGTTAAAGCAATGGTTCCACTTTCAGAAATGTTCGGCTATGCGACATCGCTTCGTTCACGTACGCAAGGACGCGGAACGTACTCGATGCACTTCGATCACTACGAAGAAGTACCGAAGTCAATCGCAGAAGAAATCATCAAAAAAGCGAACGGCTAATAACGGTTGTAACGCTTAATTGATTGTTGTAAGCTAAGGAGGACGTATGTTAAAAGTAGCCTACGTCTTCCTAGTTAAATAAAAAACTAATTGTCTAATAGAGGAGGAATCTAGAATGGGTAAAGAAAAATTCGACCGTTCTAAACCGCACGTTAACGTTGGTACAATCGGCCACGTCGACCACGGTAAAACAACTTTGACTGCAGCGATCTCAGCTGTACTTTCAAAAGCACAAGGGAAAACAGCTACAAAGTTTGACGCAATCGATGGTGCTCCTGAAGAGCGTGAGCGCGGTATCACAATCGCAACAGCTCACATCGAGTACGAAACAGAAAAACGCCACTATGCACACGTTGACTGCCCAGGTCACGCTGACTATGTTAAAAACATGATCACTGGTGCTGCACAAATGGACGGCGCGATCCTCGTTGTTTCGGCAACTGATGGCCCAATGCCACAAACACGTGAGCACATCCTTCTTTCACGTCAAGTAGGTGTTCCTTTCATCGTCGTATTCATGAACAAAGTTGACATGGTTGACGACGAAGAACTCCTTGAGCTCGTTGAAATGGAAATCCGTGAACTTCTTTCTGAATATGACTTCCCAGGCGACGACCTCCCTGTAATCAAAGGTTCAGCACTTGGCGCGCTTAACGGCGAAGCTCAGTGGGAAGAAAAAATCATGGAACTCATGAACGCAGTTGATGAGTACATCCCTGAGCCAGTTCGTGACACGGACAAAGAATTCATGATGCCAGTTGAGGACGTATTCTCAATCACTGGTCGCGGTACTGTAGCGACTGGTCGTGTTGAGCGTGGTGTTCTCCGCGTCAACGACGAAGTTGAAATCGTTGGTCTTACAGAAGAAACTAAGAAAACTGTATGTACTGGTGTAGAGATGTTCCGTAAGCTTCTCGACTACGCTGAAGCTGGCGACAACATCGGTGCTCTTCTCCGTGGTGTATCACGTGAAGACATCGAGCGTGGACAAGTACTTGCTAAGCCAGGTTCAATCACGCCGCACTCAAAATTCAAAGCTTCAATCTACGTTCTTTCTAAAGAAGAGGGTGGCCGTCACACGCCATTCTTCGCGAACTACCGTCCGCAGTTCTACTTCCGTACAACTGACGTAACAGGTATCGTTCACCTTCCAGAAGGTACTGAAATGGTAATGCCAGGAGACAACATCGAGTTGACGATCGAATTGATTTCTACAATCGCGATCGAAGACGGAACACGTTTCTCAATCCGTGAGGGTGGCCGTACAGTAGGCGCTGGTTCAGTAACTGAAATCATCGAGTAATCGATTGATTCACTGACCTTTCAAGCAGTCCGCATTTTGCGGGCTGCTTTTTTGTTTTGTGGCAAGACGTGGTAAGATGGGACATATGTCGAACGAAAGGGGAGACGAAGATGGAGAAGCAAGTCGAAACGTTATGTCGGCTGAACGGGATCGCGTGTCGGTTCGGTGGGTCGACGTTACTGAAGCATCATGGGCTAATTGAAACGGCGAACGACTTGGATGTGTTTGTCGAACCGGATCAATTCGAGCGAGTCGATCAAGTACTGAGCCGTGCTGGAAAGAAAGTCGAGTCGACGCCTCATCCAGATTACGTGACGACCTATTTTGGCGAATATGAGTTCGAGGGCGGAGACATTGATGTGATGGCCAGCTTTCGGATGAAGTGCACCGATGGGATCTATACACATCCATATATTGAACCGGTCGGCAGTTGGATGCATCTCGAAGAGTGGGTCGTACTGTATACGGTAATGAACCGTATCGATAAGCTTGAACGGTTAAGTCAATACTTCGAGACTCATCCAATGAATGAAACGATCGTCCAAACCTGCTTGAAACGAGCCCCAGCCTCGGTCATCGAATCCGTCACGGAACGCTTCGGAGCACGTATGAAACGCTAGGTAGAGTTGGCATGGCGGTTCTTGTAACAAATAGTTCAACAAAAGAAGGAAAATAGCTTGCAAATGGGTTCAAATCTTGTTACATTAGTGAACGTTGAACAACTCATCAGACATCCGGCGCAATTTAAAAATCAAATCTTGCATTTCATATGTAGATTCGATATAATGATTAAGTGTTTGTGCGAGTGGTGAGAGACTTTACAGCAGAAATCGGGTCCAATCGTTGATTTGCAATGATCGGATACCTCTGCTGACACAAGCACGCTGCGATGAAGCGGGAGGTTATGACACGCCAGGCAGCTTTGCCATGGCCGGTGTGGAAATTTCCGCGGAGAACTGTCTATTTTTAAAAATAGGCGACAAAGGAGGGGAACTTACATGGCAAATGAAAAAATCCGTATTCGTTTAAAAGCATACGACCATCGCGTACTCGATCAATCAGCTGAGAAAATCGTTGATACTGCGAAGCGTTCAGGTGCAAAGGTTTCGGGACCAATCCCGCTTCCAACTGAAAAATCGATCTACACGATCCTTCGTGCGGTTCACAAGTACAAAGATGCTCGTGAGCAGTTCGAGATGCGTACACACAAACGCTTGATCGACATCGTTAACCCAACACCAAAAACGGTTGATGCGCTTATGCGCCTCGAATTACCATCAGGTGTTGACATCGAAATCAAACTTTAATTCTTCATATAGTAGATACTAGCCAGAAGAGACAATAATTATTAAACAGGAGGTGTATCTCATGGCTAAAGGAATCTTAGGAACAAAACTTGGTATGACTCAAATCTTCAACGAAGCAGGCGAAGTCGTACCGGTAACAGTAGTTGCTGTCGAAGGAAACGTTGTGCTTCAACTTAAAACAGTTGAAACAGACGGTTACGAAGCAGTTCAACTCGGTTTCGGCGACATCAAAGAATCACGTCAAAACAAACCGGCAAAAGGTCACGCTGCGAAAGCAAACGCGACACCTAAGCGCTTCATGAAAGAGATTCGTACTTCAGTAGAAGGATACGAAATCGGTCAAGAGATCAAGGCGGACATTTTCGCTGCAGGTGAATTAGTAGACGTAACAGGTACATCGAAAGGTAAAGGATTCCAAGGTGCGATCAAGCGTCACGGACAATCACGTGGACCAATGGCTCACGGTTCGCGCTACCACCGTCGTCCTGGTTCGATGGGTCCTGTAGCTCCTAACCGCGTATTTAAAGGGAAGCTTCTTCCTGGTCAAATGGGTGGCGAGCGTAAAACGATTCAAAACCTTGAAGTTGTCAAAGTTGACGCGGAACGCGGCCTTGTACTCGTTAAAGGCGCAATCCCAGGCGCTCGCAAGTCGAACGTCATCATCAAAACAGCGGTAAAAGGTAACTAATTAACTGCACGGAAAGGAGGAATTACGAATGCCTAAAGTAGCTTTGCTTAACCAAACAGGTTCACAAGTTGGCGAGATCGAATTGGTAGAAGCCATTTTCGGTATCGAGCCTAACGACTCAGTACTTTACGACGCGATCGTCATGCAACAAGCATCACGCCGTCAAGGTACTCACGATACGAAAGGTCGCTCGGAAGTACGCGGTGGCGGCCGTAAACCATGGAAACAAAAGGGAACTGGTCGTGCGCGCCAAGGTTCTATCCGCTCACCACAATGGGTTGGTGGTGGTACAGTCTTCGGTCCAACACCACGTTCATACTCTTACAAGCTTCCTAAAAAAGTTCGTCGTTTAGCACTTCTCTCGGCGCTTTCGTCGAAAGTGAAAAACAACGAAATGATCGTCCTCGAAGGCCTTGCTTTCGATGCACCAAAAACAAAAGACATGGCTGCTGTTTTGAACAGCTTGTCAGTAGAACGTAAGGCTCTTGTAGTCACAGCGGACTACAATGAGACTATCGCTCTCGCAGCTCGTAACATCCCAGGAGTGACTGTGATCGAGGCAGCAGGCGTTAACGTTCTTGACCTCGTTGCTAACGACAAAGTCATCTTCACTAAAGATGCGGTTGCGAAGGTAGAGGAGGTGCTTGCATAATGGCTCAAGCATACGATATCATCAAACGTCCTATCATCACTGAGCGTTCTGTTAGCCTCATGGAAGCTAACAAATACGTTTTCGAGATCGACGTTAAAGCGACTAAATCGCAAGTGAAGTACGCTATCGAAACAATCTTCAATGTGAAAGTTGCTTCGGTAAACACAATGAACATGAAACCGAAAGCGAAACGTGTCGGTCGTCACTCTGGTTACACAGCTCGTCGTAAAAAAGCGATCGTAACCCTTGCTGAAGGCAACACAATCGACTTCCTCGGTTAATTTACTACCTTAGAAGAAAAGGAGGGAATCCTCGATGGCAATTAAAAAGTTTAAGCCGACCACTAACGGTCGCCGTAACATGACATCTCTCGACTTTGCAGAGATCACAACGAACCGTCCTGAAAAATCGTTAACTGAAAAGCTTTCGAAAAAAGGCGGTCGTAACAACCAAGGTCGTTTGACTGTACGTCACCAAGGTGGCGGGCACAAACGCAAATACCGTATCATCGATTTCAAACGTAACAAAGATGGCATCGTCGGACGCGTTGCTACGATCGAATACGATCCAAACCGTTCAGCGAACATCGCCCTCATCAACTATGCAGATGGTGAGAAACGTTACATCCTCGCTCCTAAGGGCATCAAAGTAGGCATGGAAATCATGTCTGGTCCTGAGGCGGATATCAAAGTGGGGAACGCTCTTCCACTCGTGAACATCCCTGTCGGTACTACTATCCACAACATCGAGCTTAAGCCTGGTAAGGGCGGTCAGCTTGTTCGTGCGGCTGGTGCATCGGCACAAATCCAAGGACGTGACGGCAAGTACGTCATCGTTCGTCTTCAATCAGGTGAATCACGCTTGTTCCTCGGCACTTGCCGCGCGACAGTCGGTTCAGTTGGTAACGAAGAACACGAACTCGTAAACATCGGTAAAGCAGGACGTTCACGTTGGTTAGGCAAACGCCCAACAGTACGTGGTTCTGTAATGAACCCGGTTGATCACCCACACGGTGGTGGTGAAGGTCGTGCGCCAATCGGTCGTTCGGGCCCACTTACTCCTTGGGGTAAACCAGCTCTTGGTCTTAAAACTCGTAAGAAAAACAAATCGAGCGACATGTACATTCTTCGTCGTCGCAAGAAATAATTACTACATGATTCTCGGGCGGTTCGAAAGAGCCGTTCCCGAATCATTCCAAAGGGAGGTTCTATCATGGGTCGCAGCTTGAAAAAAGGTCCATTCGCAGATCACCATTTGCTCGCTAAAGTTGACAAACTCAACGAATCTGGTGAGAAGCAAGTCATCAAAACTTGGTCACGTCGCTCGACAATCTTCCCAGAATTCATGGGTCACACGTTCGGTGTACACGATGGTCGTAAACACGTACCAGTATTCGTGACAGAAGACATGGTCGGTCACAAACTTGGTGAATTCGCTCCAACACGCACGTACAAAGGTCACGGATCAGACAAGAAAACGAAACGGTAATTTGAGGGGAGGTCAAATCCATGCAAGCTAAAGCATCAGCTAATATGGTCCGTCTTGCTCCTCGCAAAGCACGTCTCGTTGTAGACTTAATTCGCGGGAAACAAGTCGGCGAAGCGCTCTCTGTCCTTGCTCACACGAACAAGGCAGCGTCGCCAATCGTTGAAAAAGTATTGAAGTCAGCGATTGCAAACGCAGAGCACAACTACGATATGAATATTGAGAACCTTGTGGTGTCGGAAATCTACGTCAACGAAGGTCCAACACTCAAACGCTTCCGCCCACGTGCGATGGGTCGCGCAAGCCGTATTAACAAACGCACAAGCCACATCCACATCGTGGTAACTGAGAAATAAGGAGGGATATGTAGTGGGTCAAAAGGTAAATCCGCACGGTCTTCGCGTTGGTATTATCAAAGACTGGGATTCGCGTTGGTACGCTGAGAAAGACTACGCAGATCTCCTTCATGAAGACTTCGTTATTCGTGAATACATCGAAAACAAAATGAAGGATGCTAGTATTTCTAAAGTAGAAATCGAACGCGCTGCAAATCGCGTGAACATTTCGCTTCACACTGCGAAACCAGGTATGGTTATCGGTAAGGGTGGTTCGGAAATCGAGTCACTCCGCAAAAACATCATCAAGCTTGCTGAAGGCAAACGTGTTCACATCAACGTTGTTGAAGTGAAAAACGCGGACGCTGTCGCTAAACTTGTTGCTGAAAACATCGCTCGTCAATTGGAAGGCCGTGTGTCATTCCGTCGTGCAATGAAACAATCAATCCAACGTTCGATGCGCACTGGCATCAAAGGGATCAAAACAGAAGTTTCTGGTCGTCTTGGTGGCGCTGATATCGCTCGTTCAGAGAAGTACTCGGAAGGAACAGTTCCACTTCACACACTCCGTGCCGATATCGATTACGGAACAGCTGAAGCTGACACAACTTATGGTAAAATCGGAATTAAAGTCTGGTTGTACCATGGTGAAGTTCTTCCAACAAAAAACAACACAGCTAAAAACGCTGAATAATAAACACTCTTTCAGGAAGGAGGCAACACACTATGTTGTTACCTAAACGCGTGAAATATCGTCGTGTACACCGTGGTAAAATGCGCGGAAATGCAAAACGCGGCACAACAGTACATTTCGGTGAATTCGGTCTCCAATCGCTCGAAGCGAGCTGGATCACAAACCGTCAAATCGAATCAGCACGTATCGCAATGACACGTTATATGAAACGTGGTGGTAAAGTGTGGATCAAGATCTTCCCACACAAACCATACACGAAAAAGCCTCTCGAAGTCCGAATGGGTTCGGGTAAAGGTGCTCCAGAAGGCTGGGTAGCTGTAGTTAAGCCTGGCAAAGTAATGTTCGAAATCGCGGGTGTATCTGAGGAAGTTGCACGTGAGGCACTTCGTCTTGCAGCGCACAAACTTCCAGTGAAATGTAAGTTCGTGAAACGTGAAGAAAATGGTGGTGATACGAATGAAAGCAACTGATCTCCGTCAATCAACAACTGAAGAGCTCAACGGTAAAGTAGGCGAGTGGAAAGAAGAACTCTTTAACCTTCGTTTCCAATTAGCTACAGGTCAGCTTGAGAATCCTGCTCGTATCCGTGAAGTACGCAAGTCGATTGCGCGTGCTAAAACGATTCTTCGTGAACGCGAACTCGGCATCAACAACGGCTAATCTAATCGGATTCTTTAAGAGGAGGTAACACTCATGGAACGCAATAAGCGTAAAGTACTCACTGGACGCGTCGTGTCTGACAAAATGGACAAAACGATCGTCGTTGCAGTTGAAACAAAAGTACGTCATAAGCTTTATGGCAAACGTGTAAACTACACGAAGAAATTTAAAGCGCACGATGAGAACAATGTCGCTAAAATCGGCGATGTCGTCCGCATCGCGGAAACACGTCCGCTTTCTAAAGACAAACGTTTCCGTCTCGTAACAGTAGTAGAAGAATCAGTAATCATCTAATAACAGTTCGGATCTATAAACATCCGGAGGGAGGTACACTCGCATGATTCAACAAGAATCTCGCTTGAAAGTAGCAGACAACTCTGGCGCGCGTGAACTGTTGACAATTAAAGTCCTCGGTGGTTCAGGTCGTAAGACTGCCAACATCGGTGACATCATCGTCGCGACGGTAAAACAAGCAACACCAGGTGGCGTTGTTAAAAAAGGTGACGTTGTCAGAGCAGTTGTCGTTCGTACAAAACGCGGCGCTCGTCGTAAAGATGGTTCGTACATCCGTTTCGATGAGAACGCAGCAGTCATCATCAAAGATGACAAGAGCCCACGCGGCACTCGGATCTTCGGGCCAGTTGCACGTGAACTTCGTGAAAAAGAATTCATGAAGATCGTTTCGTTGGCACCGGAAGTACTTTAATTTCCAATTTCAATCCTATAAGGAGGTGCGCAAAACGATGCATGTTAAAAAAGGCGATACAGTCCAGGTAATGTCTGGTAAAGATAAAGGCAAGCAAGGGGTTATCCTCAAAGCTATGCCAAGCAAGAACCGCGTAGTCGTAGAAGGTATCAACGTGATTAAAAAACACTCGAAACCATCACAAGCGAATCCACAAGGCGGTATCCTTGAAATCGAAGCACCAATTCACGTCTCGAACGTCATGCCACTCGACCCTAAAACGGGCAAACCGACTCGCGTTGGTTTCAAAGTAGTCGATGGTAAAAAAGTTCGTGTCGCGAAATCGGGCGAAGTACTCGATAAATAAGAAGAACGTGACGAAAGGAGGTCCATTCGACTATGAACCGTTTGCAAGAGAAGTATAAAAGCGACATCGTGAAAGCGATGATGGATAAATTCAACTATGACTCAGTCATGCAAGTCCCGCAGGTCGACAAGATCGTCATCAACATGGGTGTAGGTGACGCTGTTTCGAACTCGAAGGCTCTTGACATGGCAGTGGAAGAATTATCAATTCTTTCTGGTCAAAAACCACTCGTAACGAAGGCTAAGAAATCAATCGCTGGTTTCAAACTTCGTGAAGGCATGCCAATCGGTGCGAAGGTTACTCTTCGTGGCGAGCGTATGTACGATTTCCTCGACAAATTGGTAACTGTTTCACTTCCACGTGTACGTGACTTCCGCGGTGTATCGAAGAAAGCATTCGACGGACGCGGTAACTACACGCTTGGTGTGAAAGAGCAACTTATTTTCCCTGAGATCGATTACGATAAAGTAACGAAAGTACGCGGTATGGACATCGTTGTTGTTACAACAGCGAACACAGACGAAGAAGCTCGTGAATTGCTCACACTTCTCGGAATGCCATTCCAAAAATAATCTAAAGGGAGGTCGACAACATGGCTAAAAAGTCAATGGTGAATCGCGAACACAAACGCGAGAAACTCGTTGCCCAGTACGCTGAGAAACGTGCACAATTGAAAGCTGAAGGCGACTACATCGGACTCAGCAAATTGCCACGTAACTCTTCACCTGTACGTCTTCATAACCGTTGCCGTATCACAGGTCGTCCACATGGTTACATGGGTAAATTCGGGATCAGCCGTATCAAGTTCCGTGATCTTGCATACAAAGGTCAAATCCCTGGTGTTAAAAAAGCAAGCTGGTAATCCACTAACAGTGTGAAAGGAGGTACATCGCATGGTAATGACAGACCCAATTGCAGATATGCTTACACGTATCCGTAACGCTAACATGGTTCGCCATGAAAAATTAGAGCTTCCAGCTTCTAATATCAAACGTGAGGTTGCAGAGATCCTCAAGCGTGAAGGTTTCATTCGCGATGTTGAATATATCGAGGACGCTAAGCAAGGTACACTTCGTCTGTTCCTTAAATACGGAGCAAACAACGAACGTGTTATCACTGGTCTCAAACGCATTTCGAAACCAGGTCTTCGTGTATACGCAAAAGCTGATGAAGTACCAAAAGTACTCGGAGGACTCGGTATCGCAGTTCTTTCGACATCAAAAGGTCTTATGACTGATAAAGAAGCTCGCCAACAACAAGTCGGCGGCGAAGTGCTCGCCTACATCTGGTAAGTCACTTTTCTAACAAGAACGGAGGTGTAATCAATGTCACGTATTGGTAAAAAACCAGTTACGATTCCAGCTGGCGTTACTGTCACGGTTGCAGAAGACAACACGGTCACAGTAAAAGGTGCTAAAGGTGAACTTTCGCTTTCAGCTAACCCAGCCTTGGAAATCAAAGTTGAAGAGAACGAATTGAACGTCGTTCGTCCGGATGACTCGAAAGAGAACCGTACGATCCACGGGACGACACGTGCCCTTATCGCCAACATGGTGGAAGGTGTGTCTAACGGATTCCAGAAAACACTTGAGATCTCAGGGGTTGGTTACCGTGCAGCTAAGCAAGGTAACAAACTCGTCCTCAGCCTCGGTTACTCGCACCCAATCGAGTACGTTGCTGAAGAAGGTATCGAGATCGAAGTTCCTTCAAACACGCAAATCGTCGTTAAAGGGATTAACAAAGAGCGCGTCGGTCACGTTGCAGCTCAAATCCGCTCGTACCGTGCTCCAGAACCTTACAAAGGTAAAGGTGTTCGTTACTCTGATGAACGTATTCGCCGTAAAGAAGGTAAGACTGGTAAGTAATTCGTCACGAAATGAACGGAAAGGAGTGGCATAAATGATCACAAAAGCAGACAAAAATGCAGTTCGTAAGAAACGTCATGCTCGTGTACGTCGTACGATCACGGGGACAGCAGCTCGTCCACGTTTGAACGTATTCCGCTCGAGCAAGCACATCTACGTTCAACTCATCGATGATGCAGCACAAACAACGCTTGTGTCAGCATCTTCGAAAGATAAAGCTCTCGATCTTACAAACGGCGGCAACGTTGAAGCAGCGAAAGCTGTTGGTAAACTTGCAGCTGAACGTGCACTCGAGAAAGGTATCGACACTGTTGTGTTCGACCGTGGTGGATACCTCTATCATGGCCGCGTCAAAGCTGTTGCTGAAGCAGCTCGTGAAGCAGGTCTTAAATTCTAACAAAAAGGAGGGGACACTCGATGCGCCAGTTAGACGTTAACATGGAACAACTTGAAGAACGCGTTGTTACCGTAAACCGCGTCGCGAAAGTCGTGAAAGGTGGCCGTCGCTTCCGTTTCGCCGCTCTCGTCGTCGTAGGTGACAAAAATGGTCACGTCGGTTTCGGTACAGGTAAGGCACAAGAGGTGCCAGAAGCGATCCGCAAGGCTATTGAAGCCGCTAAGAAAAACATGGTTCAAGTACCGATGGTCGGTACAACAATTCCACACGAAATCACAGGAGTATTCGGAGCAGGTCGTGTATTCATGAAACCAGCTTCTGAAGGTACTGGGGTTATCGCTGGTGGTCCAGTTCGTGCAGTGCTCGAACTCGCAGGTGTAGGTGACATCCTTTCGAAATCGCTTGGATCTAACACACCAATCAACATCGTCCGCGCGACGGTTAAAGGCTTGACAGAGCTTAAAAAAGCAGAGGAAGTTGCTAAACTACGCGGTAAAAGCGTAGAAGAACTTCTTAAATAAGGGAGGGAATTAGACATGGCGAAACTCGCAATCACCCTCACACGCAGCACTATTGGTCGTCCGGAAGATCAGCGTGTAACAGTACGTACACTCGGTCTTCGTAAAATGCATCAGACTGTCGTTGTCCCTGACAACGTAGCGATGCGCGGTATGATCAAAAAAGTGTCGCACCTTGTGACTGTAAACGAAATCAACGAATAATAAAGATCTTACTAAATAAGGAGGTGCCACTATGAAACTCCATGAATTGAAGCCAACTCCAGGTTCGCGTCACGAACGCAACCGTGTCGGTCGCGGTATGGCGACTGGTAACGGTAAAACTTCTGGCCGTGGACATAAAGGTCAAAAAGCTCGTTCGGGCGGTGGCGTTCGTCCAGGATTCGAAGGTGGGCAAAACCCACTTTACCGTCGTCTTCCAAAACGCGGTTTCAACAACCCTACTCGTAAAGAGTATGCAGTTGTTTCCCTAGACACGCTTAACCGTTTCGAGGCAGGTACTGAAGTTACTCCAGAACTCTTAATTGAGACTGGTGTTGTCAGCTCTGCTAAAGACGGAATCAAAGTACTTGCTAACGGCAAGCTTGAAACAAAATTGACTGTAAAAGCCAACAAATTCTCGGGTGCAGCGAAAGAAGCGATCGAAGCAGCTGGCGGTTCAGTTGAGGTGATCTGATGTTTCAGACGATCTCCAATATGTGGCGCGTGAAAGATATTCGACAGCGTATTCTCTTCACACTCGCAATCATCATCATTTTCCGCATCGGGGCCCATATCCCGGTGCCGATGGTGAATACGGATGTGTTGCGTTTTGACTCAGGTGGTCTTTTAGACTTCTTGAACTTGTTTGGAGGAAATGCTTTACAGAACTTCTCCCTGTTCGCAATGGGGATCATGCCGTACATCACGGCATCGATCGTTGTGCAGCTCTTACAAATGGACGTCGTTCCGAAGTTTGCCGAATGGGCAAAACAAGGCGAGTCTGGGCGTAAAAAGCTAGCGACGGTCACGCGCTATGGGACGATCATGTTAGGGTTTATCCAAGCGACGTCATTGTCGTTCGGGTTTAACCGCCTCTATCCAGGTCTCGTCAACGAGACGTGGGGCACGGCAACCTATTTCGTGATCGCGATCGTGCTGACTGCAGGTACGGCGTTCTTGATGTTCCTTGGTGAGATGACGACGGAGAAAGGTGTTGGGAATGGTATTTCCATCATTATCTTCGCCGGTATCGTCGCTGGGTTCCCAAGAATCTTTACGCAGATTTATGAAACGAAGCTCCAAAATGCTGGAGACGCGTTATTCATTAACATCGTTTACTTGGTTGTGCTATTGCTCGTCATTCTTGCGGTGACCATGGGGATCATTTATGTTCAACAGGCCGCTCGCAAAATTCCGATTCAATACGCAAAACGCACGGCGAACCGTACCCCTGTGGGCGGACAGTCAACGCATTTGCCAATCAAACTAAACGCTGCCGGTGTCATCCCGGTCATCTTCGCGATTTCCTTCATGGTGACACCACCAACTGTTGCAAGCTTCATTGCTTCTCCGGAAACGACGCAGAAGTTGCAGACTTACTTCGATACGACGTCTCCAATCGGAATGTCGATCTACGTAGCGCTCATCATCGCGTTCGCTTACTTCTATACATTCATTCAGGTAAACCCTGAACAGATGGCAGAAAACCTGCAGAAGCAAGGTGGCTATATTCCTGGGATTCGTCCTGGGGCGCAAACAGAACAGTACATCACGAAGTTGCTTTATCGATTGACTTTCTTCGGAGCGATTTTCTTATCGCTCGTAGCGATCATGCCGACAATCTTCATTAAGCTTGCCGGTCTCCCAACTTCGGTGCAAATCGGAGGAACGAGCTTGTTGATCGTTATCGGGGTAGCCCTCGAAACGATGAAACAAATCGAGAGTCAACTCGTAAAACGACACTACAAAGGCTTTATCCGTTAAAGCGGAAGGAAGGGTACACCCTTCCTTCCTGTCGTGTTTACGACGTGTTGTGAAAATCAAAACTGGAGGCTAACTGAGATGAATCTAGTACTCATGGGCTTACCGGGTGCAGGGAAAGGGACTCAAGCGGCTAAAATCGTTGAAGAGTACCAAATCCCACACATTTCGACAGGCGACATGTTTCGTGCGGCAATCAAAGGCGGAACGCCACTCGGCAAAGAAGCAAAATCGTTCATGGATAAAGGCGAACTCGTACCGGATGAGGTAACAATCGGAATCGTACGCGAACGCTTGAGTCAAGATGATACGAAAAACGGCTTCCTGCTCGATGGATTCCCGCGTACTGTTGCTCAAGCAGAGGCACTCGAAAGTTTGCTTAAAGATTTGGGAAAACAGATTGACCATGTCGTGAATATCGATGTGGATGCGGAAATTCTCGTCCCGCGTTTGACAGGTCGTTGGATCTGCCCGACGTGTGGTGCGACATATCACGTGATCTTCAACCCACCTAAAGTGGAAGGCATCTGTGATGTGGATGGGTCGGCTCTCATGCAACGTGAAGACGATAAAGAGGAAACGGTCCGCCGTCGCCTTGACGTCAACATCGAGCAATCGAAACCACTCATTGACTTTTACGCTGAAAAAGGGTATCTTCGTACATTGGATGGAGATCGTCCAATCGATGTCGTATACGCCGATGTCAAAGCGTTACTCGGTGGTACTGAATGATCATCACGAAGACGCCTCGTGAAATAGCGATTATGCGTGAGGCTGGGCAAATTGTTGCTCGAACACACCAGGTGCTCAAAGAGCACATCAAACCAGGTATTACGACGCTTGAGCTCGACCGGATCGCGGAAGAATACATTCGCAGCCAAGGTGCGACACCGTCGTTCAAAGGCTATAACGGGTTTACCGGTAGCGTTTGTGCTTCAGTGAACGAAGAGCTTGTTCATGGGATTCCCGGAAAACGGGTATTGAACGATGGGGATATCATCTCGATCGACATCGGTGCCTACTATAACGGATACCATGGAGATTCCGCTTGGACGTATCCAGTGGGAACAATCTCGGAAGAGACACAGCAGTTACTTGACGTGACTGAAGAAAGTCTGTATAAAGGATTGGAGCACGCTAAGGCTGGACAGCGTTTGACAGACATTTCGCATGCGATTCAAGCGTATGTGGAATCTCATGATTTCTCTGTCGTCCGCGAATACGTCGGTCATGGTGTCGGACAAAATTTGCATGAAGAACCGCAAATTCCGCACTATGGTCCACCGGGGAAAGGGCCGCGCCTGAAGACTGGAATGACGTTAGCCATTGAACCAATGGTCAACGCTGGTCAACGCTATGTTCGGACACTGGCTGACAACTGGACAGTTGTGACAGTGGACGGTAGCATGTGCGCCCACTTTGAGCACACCATCGCCATCACAGACGATGGATACGAGATTTTAACGAAACTCGATTCCGGTGAATGAGGCTCTATTGCTTCGTGCTGATCCGTTACGGATCCTTCTCTCACAGTACAATGCGATAGATCGTCTGTGCTCCTAAATATCTTCATATAGAAAGGGGAATAAATGATGGCGAAACAAGATGTCATTGAAGTGGAAGGCACTGTTGTCGAACCACTTCCAAACGCAATGTTTAAAGTGGAGTTAGAAAACGGCCACACGGTGCTCGCGCACGTCTCAGGGAAAATTCGGATGCACTACATTCGAATCCTTCCAGGTGACCGCGTAACTGTCGAGTTGTCTCCGTACGACTTGACTCGCGGGCGGATTACGTACCGTTACAAGTAACTCCGATTTTTCCAGGAGGAGGGTATAATCATGAAAGTAAGACCGTCGGTAAAACCGATCTGCGAAAAATGTAAAGTTATTCGTCGTAAGGGTAAAGTAATGGTAATTTGCGAAAACCCGAAACACAAACAAAAACAAGGTTAATCTAAGAGGAGGTGCACACATGGCACGTATTGCTGGTGTAGATATTCCACGCGAAAAACGTATCGTTATTTCGCTCACATACATCTTTGGTATTGGTAAAACAAGAGCACAAGAAATTTTGAAGGCTGCAAACGTATCTGAAGATTCACGCACACGTGATCTTACAGAAGACGAAATCAACCGTATCCGTGAAGCAATTGACGGAATTAAAGTTGAAGGTGACCTTCGCCGTGAAGTTTCACTCAACATTAAACGTTTGATCGAGATCGGCGCATATCGCGGTGTTCGTCACCGTCGTAGTCTCCCTGTTCGCGGACAAAACACGAAGAACAACTCGCGTACTCGTAAAGGCCCACGCCGTACAGTAGCGAACAAGAAGAAGTAAAGGAGGGAATTGAACAATGGCGAAACGTAAGCAAAATGTACGTTCAAAACGTAAAGTCAAAAAACATGTTGAAGTCGGTGTGGTACACATCCGCTCTACATTCAACAACACAATCATTACAATCACTGACACGCAAGGTAACGCGATCTCATGGGCTACTTCTGGTAACCTTGGATTTAAAGGATCACGTAAATCGACTCCGTTCGCAGCACAATTGGCTGCTGAAACTGCAGCGAAAGTTGCAATGGACAACGGTATGCGTACAGTAGAAGTTAACGTTAAAGGTCCTGGTGCTGGACGTGAAGCGGCTATCCGTGCCCTCCAAGCTACTGGTCTTGAAGTAACTGCAATCCGTGACGTAACACCAGTTCCGCACAACGGTTGCCGCCCTCCGAAACGTCGCCGCGTATAATCGCTTGTGCGTGTGAAGGGCTTACCTAGCACAAACAGCATATACAATGCAGCTCGCGCTGCATGGCAGGATACACTCAAGGAGGGGTTCAGATGATCGAGATTGAAAAACCAAAGATCGAAACGGTCGAAATCAGCGAGGATGCTACGTTTGGTAAATTCGTGGTGGAACCGCTTGAACGTGGATATGGCACTACTCTCGGCAACTCACTACGTCGAATTCTTTTGTCATCGCTCCCTGGTGCAGCGGTAACAGCGGTTCAAATCGATGGCGTTCTTCATGAGTTCTCTACGATTGACGGAGTCGTCGAAGACGTCACGCAAATCGTATTAAACCTCAAGAAGTTGGCTCTCAAAGTGTACTCGGACGAAGAGAAAACGCTTGAGATTAACGTTTCAAGTGCCGGTGCTGTCACTGCGGCAGACATTACCCATGATAGCGACGTTGAAATCTTGAATCCTGAGCTCCACATCGCGACTCTCGCTGACAACGCGACGCTTCGCATGCGTTTGACTGCTCGCCGTGGTCGTGGTTACGTCCAGGCAGAAGATAACAAACGTGATGATATGCCGATTGGCGTTATTCCAATCGATTCGATCTACACACCGATTCAACGCGTGAACTACGAAGTAGATAAAACACGTGTCGGTCAAGATGCTAGCTTCGATAAGCTTCTATTAGACGTGTGGACAGATGGTTCAATCCGTCCGGAAGAAGCGGTATCGCTCGGGGCGAAAATTTTGACAGAACACTTGAACATCTTTGTTGGCTTGACTGACGAGGCTCTCAATGCAGAAATTATGGTCGAGAAAGAAGAAGACCAAAAAGAAAAAGTACTCGAAATGACGATCGAAGAACTCGATCTCTCAGTTCGTTCGTACAACTGCTTGAAGCGCGCGGGCATCAACACTGTTCAAGAACTCGCAAACAAATCAGAGGAAGAGATGATGAAAGTTCGTAACCTCGGACGTAAATCACTCGAAGAAGTTCAACTCAAGTTGGACGAGCTCGGTTTGGGCTTGCGTAAAGAAGACTAAGTTCAACCGAAGGAGGGAAATGTAATGGCTTATTCGAAACTCGGCCGTACAAGCTCACAACGTAAGGCACTTTTACGTGATCTTGCAACTGACCTTATTATCAACGAGCGCATTCAAACAACTGAACAAAAAGCGAAGGAACTTCGCCCAGTCGTTGAAAAATTGATCACTCTTGGGAAACGTGGCGATCTTCATGCCCGTCGTCAAGTAGCTTCATTCGTTCGTAAAGAGAACGCTGGAGAAAAAGACGCAATCCAAAAATTGTTCGAAGACGTGGCACCACGCTACGCTGAACGTCAAGGTGGATACACACGCATCATGAAAGTCGGCCCACGCCGCGGTGACGGTGCAGAAGTCGTAATCATCGAACTCGTCTAATTCATTAGGCAGTCAACAGGGCATGCGGTGACGTATTGCCCTGTTTCCACATCGGAAAGGAGTCGGCAGATGGAATCTCAAATTATGGTACGCGATATCGTGTTTCGTTACCCGGGACAAACCGAGCCAGCCTTAAACGGGCTGTCACTCGACGTATACAAAGGGGAATGGCTCGCTATCGTTGGCCATAACGGTTCTGGCAAGTCGACTTTGACGAAGTTGTGGAATGGGCTTTTGCTTCCTCAAGAAGGAGAAGTCCGGGTTGAGACACTCGATCCAACGGACGCCACAGACGTGTGGGACGTTCGGAAACGGATCGGTGTCGTCTTCCAAAATCCTGACAACCAGTTTGTCGGGGCGACCGTGCGCGATGATGTGGCATTTTCTCTCGAAAACATGGGACTTCCACGTCAAGAAATGGTTCGTCGAATTGATGACAGTCTAGCGCGCGTTGGATTATCGGAACTAGCGGACCGTGAACCGCATCAGTTATCCGGTGGACAAAAGCAGCGCGTTGCGATTGCTTCGGCACTCGCAATGCGCCCGCATGTCCTCGTGCTCGATGAAGCTACCTCAATGCTCGACCCGATTGGGCGCAAAGAGGTGATTGAAACGGTACAACAGCTCGTCTCAGAAGGGATGACCGTTGTCGCCATTACCCACGAGCTCGACGAAGTGTTGTTTGCCGACCGTATCATTGCATTGTCAAAAGGCAAGATTGCGATGACCGGTACACCCGAAGACGTGTTTCAAAATCCGGAGGCGTTACGAGCCATTCAGCTCGACGTACCGTTTATTGTCCGGATGCAACTCGAACTGAAGGAACGGGGCATACCACTCGATCGTCTGATGCTACAACATTCGGAGTTGGTGAACCATCTATGCCGATTAGCATTGAAGAAGTGACTTACCAATATCAATTGAATACTCCGTTTGAACGAACCGCGCTGCGCGATGTGAATGTAATGATTCCGTCGGGGGCGCTTGTTGCGTTTCTTGGCCATACTGGGTCAGGCAAGTCAACGCTCGTTCAACATATGAACGGACTGCTGCGACCGACAAAAGGGCGTGTCGTCGTCGATGACATCGAAGTCCGTGCGATTACGAAGCGTCGCGACAAAAAGCAAAGCCTGCTACCGCTTCGGCGCCGCGTTGGGCTCGTCTTTCAATATCCGGAGCATCAACTATTTGAAGAGACGGTCGAACGCGACGTCATGTTTGGTCCACGAAACTTTGGGGCGTCTGAAGACGAAGCGAAAGAGCGGGCTCATGCTGCGTTGCGCCTCGTCGGCCTGGATGAAACGTTATGGGGCCGTTCCCCGTTCGATCTCTCGGGCGGACAGATGCGTCGCGTCGCCATTGCCGGCGTGCTCGCTAGTCGGCCTGATGTTCTCGTCGTAGATGAGCCGACGGCCGGACTCGACCCGCTCGGCCGTCGTGAGATGCTGGCGTTATTCAAACGGCTAAAACAAGAACTCGATTTGACGCTCATTCTCGTTTCGCACGATATGGACGACGTGTTAGCGTACGCAGAACGAGTCGTCGTCATGGAACGGGGCGAGGTCGCCTTTGATGGGAATCCATTTGACTTGTTCAAAGATGAGGCGCTTGTCAAAGGGCTCCAGCTTGAAATCCCACATGTGCTTCGCTTCGCGAGTGAGCTTGCCCCTGCGTTCGGTGTTGCGACACCGGCCTTACGGACCGAAGGCGAATTGGCGGACTGGATCGCGCTCGAATTGAGAAAGGGGAGAGCGACATGATCATCGGACAGTACATTCCCGGACATTCATGGCTCCATACACTTGATGCGCGAGCCAAGACGTTGTTCATCCTCGGCTTCATTCCCATCGTCTTTTTGGCTGATAACTTATGGACGAACGTGTTCTTGCTTGGCTTTACCTTGTTCGCCGTGAGACTGTCTCAATTGTCATGGCGGTATTTATGGAATGGATTGAAGATGATTTTATTCCTCATCATTTTTACACTGTTGTTGCAACTGTTCTTTAACCGGGACGGGACGGAGTTGATTGCATTCGGTCCGTTCGCGATTTATTCGGAAGGCGTCCGGATGGGCTTGATCGTCTCGCTCCGCTTCTTCTATCTCGTCATGTTGACGACACTCGTCACACTGACGACCACACCGATGGAACTGACCGATTCGATTGAAGCAGGGCTCCGCCCCCTCGAACGATTCCGAGTGCCTGCCCATGAGATCGCCCTCATGCTGTCGATCTCGCTCCGGTTCCTTCCGACCTTGGCTGACGAGACCGATCGCATCATGAAGGCTCAGCAGGCGCGAGGCGTCGATTTGAAGAGCGGTCCGCTCAAGGATCGCTTGAAGGCAGTCGTCCCGCTTATGATCCCATTGTTTGTGTCGGCGTTTAAACGTGCTGAGGACCTCGCTACGGCAATGGAGGCCCGCGGGTACCGTGGGGGTGAAGGACGGACGCGCTTGCGTGAGATGACGTGGCACCGTCGTGACACGGTGTTACTCATCATCTTCGTGGTCATCACACTCATCTTGATTGGATTGCGAGGGATAGGATGAAGCGAATTAAATTGACGATTGCGTATGATGGAACGAACTATGCCGGTTATCAGGTCCAACCGAACGGAAATACGGTTCAAGCCGAAGTAGAGGGTGTGCTGGCGCGGATGCATAGTCAGACCGTCAAAGTAGTGGCCTCGGGTCGTACGGACGCCCGTGTGCATGCTCGGGGGCAAGTGCTACACTTCGATACGCACCTCGCTATGCCAGCCGACCGGTTCGTCAAAGCGCTGAATGCAATGTTGCCCGATGATATTCTTGTCCGGTCCGCCGAAGAGGTCGATACGTCGTTTCACGCGCGTTACGGGGCAAAACGGAAAGAGTATCGCTATTTCTTCCGAAGCGACGCGGACCCGTTCCGGCGCCACCATGCTGTAACGGTCACGTACACGCTCGACTATGAGCGGATCCGACAGGCGCTACGCATGCTCGTCGGGACTCACGACTTCACCTCCTTTTCAGTGACGAAGGCTGAGGTAGAGGATCGTGTCCGCACAATCTATGAAGCGGAGCTCGTCGAAGCGGGCGATGAGATGTATATTCGTTTCGTCGGCTCGGGCTTTCTTTATAACCAAGTCCGTATTATGGTAGGGACGTTGTTAGAGGTCGGGCGTGGGAAATATGAGCCGGCAGACGTGAGCCGGATGCTCGCCTCAAAAGACCGGCGTAGCGCTGGGATTACAGCCCCACCGCACGGTCTATACTTGTGGAATGTGAATTATGAAAAAGTAGATTGACATTCCCCCTATAAAATCGTATTATATTCATTGGCATTTCATTTTCACATTGAGAGATGAACCACAATCTTAGCCCCGTAAACTAGGATTATGATAAAGCATCAAACAAGCACTAAAAAAATTAAGCAAACAGACATTTTAGGAGGTATTCCACATGCGCACGACATTCATGGCAAAAGCATCTGAAGTAGAACGCAAATGGCTCCTTATCGACGCAGAAGGCAAAACACTTGGTCGTTTGACTAGTGAAGTAGCATCACTTCTTCGCGGTAAGCACAAGCCGACTTTCACACCAAACGTTGATTGCGGAGACCACGTCATCATCATCAACGCTGAGAAAATCCACTTGACTGGTAACAAAATGAACGACAAGATTTACTACCGTCATTCAGGTCATCCAGGCGGTTTGAAATCACAAACTGCAAAAGAGCTTCTCGCAAAACGCCCAGAGCGTATGCTTGAACTCGCAATCAAAGGGATGCTTCCAAAAGGATCACTTGGTCGTCAATCATTCACTAAACTCCACGTTTACGCTGGAGCTGAGCACAACCACGCAGCACAAAAACCAGAAGTTTACGAACTTCGCGGTTAATCGGGACACAGGGAGGAACTAAACGATGGCAGATGTACGTTACTACGGAACAGGCCGCCGCAAACACTCGGTGGCTCGCGTTCACCTCGTTGCAGGTGACGGCAAAGTTGTTGTAAATGGCCGTGATATTTCAGAATACTTCGGACATGAGACTTTGATCATGATGGCAAAATCACCACTCGTATTGACTGAAACAGAAGGTAAATACGATGTAATCGTTAACGTTAACGGTGGTGGATTCACTGGACAAGCTGGAGCAATTCGCCACGGCGTATCGCGTGCGCTTCTTCAAGCGGACCCAGAATTCCGTCCAAGCCTCAAAGAAAAAGGCTTCTTGACTCGTGACGCTCGCATGAAAGAACGTAAAAAATACGGTCTTAAAGCTGCACGTCGCGCACCACAATTCTCGAAGCGTTAATCTTCGAACAATTTGGTTCAAACTCTCTGCCCATCGGGGTAGAGAGTTTTTTTGTTGCTCATGAAATTGTTGGTTTCCATTCCCTCAAGAAAACGCTTTTTTTGATATACTGTTAGCGAGACAGAAATTAGGGGGAAACCACATGCTTACAGTAGAACAAGTTCGTGAAGAATTGGCGGGGTTGATCGATCCAACAATCAACCGTACGCTTGGAGATACAGCTGGCGTGAAGGATATTCGCATTAAAGAAGATTATGTCAGTGTAAAAGTGGCACTCGGTCAAACCGGGAGCGGCGAGCAACTCCAACTTCAACAAGAGATTGTCACGTTGCTCAAAGGAAAAGGATTCAAGACGGTCGGTCTTCGCTTCGAGGCGCTCAATGACGAAAGTTTGAAAGAAGCGACGAAGCCAGCTATTCTCCGTGAAAATGCTGGCACGACATTCATTGCGATTGCTTCGGGCAAAGGTGGCGTCGGGAAATCGACAGTCTCGGTCAACTTGGCAGTCGCGCTAGCGCGGGCAGGGAAGAAGGTCGGATTGATTGATGCGGATATTTACGGCTTCAGTGTACCTGACATGCTCGGGATTGAAGAGCGGCCGGTCGTCCGTGGCGAGAAAATCATTCCTGTCGAGCGTTTCGGCGTGAAAGTGATTTCGATGGGCTTCTTTGTAGAAGATAACGCTCCAGTCATCTGGCGTGGACCAATGCTCGGGAAGATGCTTAATAACTTCTTCAACGATGTTGAGTGGGGCGACCTAGACTACTTGCTCCTCGATTTGCCACCAGGGACGGGTGATGTCGCCCTCGATATTCATTCGATGCTCCCGGCATGTCAAGAGTTGATCGTCACGACGCCACACGCAACAGCTGCTTTTGTCGCTGCGCGTGCTGGGGCAATGGCCATCAAGACAAACCACAAAGTGCTTGGTATCATCGAAAACATGGCGTATTTTGAAAGTAAAGTGACAGGGGAGAAAGAGTACGTCTTCGGCTATGGCGGCGGCGAAAAATTGTCTGAAGCGTTGAAGAGCAAATTGCTCGCGCAAATTCCGCTCGGTCAGCCGTATGAGAATGAAGAAGACTTTGCACCATCGGTTTACCGAGATGGGCATCCGTTTGAGAAGACATACGACGGACTAGCGCAAGCGGTCATTCAACAGATAGAAGGGTAATGGTTTATAGATGAAGGTACAAGGATTTTTAAGGTTATTTTGGACGACGCTCGTCTTCGGGACGTTGTTTGGGTTCGTTATGAACTTGCTGGCCAATCCTGGCTATTTAGTGAGTCAATCGTGGGAAGCGATCGTGACGGCACTCAGTTACTCGAGCACATGGACCGGGATTAGCATGATGGGCTTCTTCGCCTACTTGATTGTCCACCGGGTCGGATTGGATTTGTTCCGTGGCCCAAAACTATGGAATCGTGTACAAGTGCTGTTAATCGCCTTCGCACTATTTGATGCGGTTTACCTTCGTATGCTCGCTTTTGGTAACGATCATATGTGGCGGTATATCGGGGAGATGGTCGTGTTAGTGATCGTTTCATGGATTATCGCAACGAGTAAGGCGAAACAGACGAACGCGAGTGCGTTCATCCCGACGCTCTTCTTGATGATCGTTATAACATTGATCGAATGGATTCCAGCCCTTCAGGCGACGGATGAGATTGCGCTCTTGTGGCCAGCGTTAGCGACGCTCGTATTTGCTAACGCGTATCAAGTATTGATGCTACATCGATTCCAAGCGCCTGCTCAAGCAGAGGATGCCAAACCATCGACGAAGAATCAGGCTAAAGCTAAATCTAAGAAACGGGTGTCTTCTAAATCGTCCTAACACCAATAGGAACGGAAGCACTCGATAGTTACACTCTTCAACAACGTAGCGTCGCCCTAGGTGGGAGGACGCTACGTTGTTTTTATGTGAGGAAAGTCGGTTTTCAACGTTGGAAAAAAGATTCCCGAAGAAAATAAAGTTTTTTTAGAAAAACAGTTGACGAAAATGCGGGGCGCTGATATATTAATAAACGTCGCTGCTGTTCAAATCTGAACAACAGAAAGCGGATGAAAAAAATAATAAAAAACGGTTGACTTTCAAAAGTCAAATCGCTATTATTAAAAAGTCGCTAACACAACAGACACTTGGTCTTTGAAAACTGAACGATGAGGCAAAAATGTTTTACAATTTTTGATTGAAGCGCAAGCTTCGTCATTTTTAAAGAGCTATATCAAATTCTTTGGAGAGTTTGATCCTGGCTCAGGACGAACGCTGGCGGCGTGCC
>NZ_JACSLO010000016.1:0-43662 GCF_018618195.1 Exiguobacterium sp. s7
ATAGCTCTTTAAAAATGACGAAGCTTGCGCTTCATTCAAAAATTGTAAAACTTATTTTTGCCTCATCGTTCAGTTTTCAAAGTTCGTCTATCGCTCATTGGCGACTCTTAAAATAATACAAGTCATCGACACAGTTGTCAACCACTTTTTTTATTCTTTTCCGCTGCCATCAGCGGCAACGTTTATTACTTTACCGCATCCCTAAATAGAACGCAAGACTTTTTGCAAAAGTTTTTCTAAAAAAGTTTTTAGCCTCTTTAAATCGGCAACATTCTCCATAGAAAAACCTCTCGCCCGTAAGAGCGAGAGGTTAAAACGATTCTTTACTGTTGGTGTCTCATCGTCGGGAACAATAGAACATCACGAATCGATGGTGCATTCGTCAACAACATGACGAGGCGATCGATTCCGATTCCAAGACCGCCCGTTGGTGGCATTCCGTATTCGAGCGCCTCAAGGAAATCGTTGTCCAATTCATGGGCTTCGTCATTCCCTGCTTCTTTCTCAAGAAGTTGAGCTTCGAAACGCTCACGCTGATCAATCGGATCATTCAATTCCGTGAAGGCGTTCGCATGTTCACGACGAACGATGAACAATTCGAATCGATCCGTGAAGCGTGGATCTGTATCGTTCTTTTTCGCCAATGGCGATACTTCGACAGGGTGACCTGTGACAAACGTCGGTTGTAACAATGTTTCTTCGACTTTCTGCTCAAAGAATTCATTGACGATGTGGCCGAATGTCATATGGTCTTGAATCTCGACACCGTGCTCTTTTGCAAGCGCACGTGCATCTTCATCAGACATCTGTTGCCAGAAATCGACGCCTGTTTCTTCTTTAACCAAGTCGACCATGTGCGCACGTTTCCAACCGACAGCCAAATGAATCGTATCTTCTCCATATTGAACGTCCGTCGTGCCAAGCACTTCTTGGGCTACGTGAGCTACGAGTTCTTCCGTCAAATCCATGATGTCATTATAGTCCGCATACGCTTCATACAATTCAATCATCGTGAACTCTGGGTTATGACGTGTTGAGATCCCCTCATTACGGAAAACACGACCAATCTCATACACGCGCTCGAGACCACCGACAATCAAGCGCTTCAAATGAAGCTCGATGGCGATCCGCATATATAATTCCATATCAAGTGCATTATGGTGCGTCAAGAACGGACGGGCCGCCGCTCCACCTGCGATTGTATGCAACATCGGCGTTTCGACTTCCAAGTAACCGCGATGGTTCAAGAAATTCCGAATTTCCGAGATGATGCGGCTACGCAGAATAAACGTTTGACGCGAATCGTTATTCGTAATCAAATCCAAGTAGCGCTGGCGATAGCGTTGCTCCACATCTTTTAAGCCATGATATTTATCAGGAAGCGGACGAAGTGCTTTTGTTAAGAGTTCGAACTCTTCAACATGAATCGACAATTCGCCGACGTTCGTCTTGAACAACTTCCCTTTCACACCGACGATGTCACCAAGGTCAGATGATTTGAATAAATCGAACGGTTCGTCACCTACGTCATTTTTACGAACGTAAATTTGGATTTGTCCTGTGACATCTTGGATGTGGGCAAAGAAGACTTTCCCTTTTCCACGTTTCGTCATGATTCGTCCGGCAAGCGTCACTTCGACGTCTTGTTCGGCCAAGGCTTCTTTTTCAATCACCTCATATTGTTCATGTAATTCACCGGCGTGGGCAGAACGTTCGAACCGACGTCCGAACGGGTCAAGCCCTTGTTCACGCATCTCGGTCATTTTTTCAAACCGAACCTGCATTTGGTCATTCATTTCCAACTCGTGACTCACTACTCCATTCACTCCTCTATACGTATTGGGGATGTCTAATAAAAAACTGTCAGCCTCACGGCCAACAGCACAGCCTAAACCGTTTGCTTGTGTGGTTCACTTTTTCGCCAAACAAGCTTACCACAAATCAATTTTTTTCACTAGTTCACACTTCTTGCATTTGTCGCTCGAGCTGTTCCACAAAATGATACAACACGATGCCAAAAGCATCTCGCGATTCCGTTTCGTTGATTTGCTTCCGAACCGGGCCGCTGCCTTTCAACCCTTTCAAGTACCAAGCCGCATGTTGACGCATCTCGCGAACGGCCGTCATTTCTCCTTTGATGGCAATCAATCGATCGAGGTGCAACATACAGATGTCGATTTTTTCACGCGCCGCTGGTTCTGGCGGAAGTTCACCCGTTTCCAAATACTGCACCGTTTGATACAGCATCCATGGGTTACCAAGTGCTGCCCGCCCGATCATGACGGCATCGACACCGTAGTAATCAATCGCATGTTTTGCTTCTTGAGGTGTCGAGATATCGCCGTTACCGATAATCGGAACCGTCGCAATCTTCTTGGCTTCGCCAATCCAATCCCAATTCGCTGTTCCTTCATATTGTTGAGACCGCGTACGACCATGAATCGCAATCGCCGCCGCTCCTCCAGATTGAGCCGCCCGAACATTGTCGAGAATATAAATATGGTCTTCGTCCCAACCGAGGCGCATTTTGACCGTGACCGGCTTATCGACCGCTTGCGACACGGCGTTCACCATCTCGTAAACTTTGTCCGGGTCAAGCAACCATTTGGCACCCGCCTCACACTTCGTGACTTTCGGGACTGGGCAACCCATATTGATATCGATGATGTCCGCATTCGTGTTTTGATCCACGTACTGGGCCGCTCTGACGAGTGTGTCTTTCGAACCGCCAAAAATCTGAAGGCTGAGCGGCTTTTCCCGTTCATCGACGTACAGCATCCGGAGCGTTCTTGCGTTCTCCAATAAAATCCCTTTATCGCTGACCATTTCAGCACAGACGAGTCCCGCGCCAAATTCTTTAGCGATCAGACGAAACGCAGGGTTTGTCACTCCGGCCATCGGGGCAAGGACGGCGCGGTTCTTTATATCGATGTTACCAATTTTGAACCCTGACACTTCTCCACTTCCTTTGCTAACGTTAAACCGAGCTGACCAATGATTGTAACGGCCCGAGACGGAAGACATCTTGTCGTTCCGACGCAGGAAGGGCTTCTAGCAACGCCCGCACCGTCATTCCCTTTACCTCGACCGCCGGAGCAATCTCCGCGAACGGGGCAAGGACAAAAGCGCGTTCATGCATCCGTGGATGCGGAACAGTTAACTGCTTCGATTGTATATCTTCGCTGTTATAGACCAAGATGTCAAGGTCGATTGTACGCGGTCCATTCTTGAATAGTCGTTCTCTCCCTAGGTCCCGTTCAATCTGTTGGAGTTGAAGCAAGGCTGCTTCCGCAGAAAGGGACGGCTCGACTTCGACGACCATATTATAGAAGGATGGCTGATCTGTGTATCCGACCGGTGCCGTCTCATATACGGATGACTCTTTCGTCACCTGAAGACCGTTTACCGCCATCGCTTGAATCGCTTCTGCCAGATAGTTGGCACGCTCCCCAATGTTCGAGCCCAGCGCTACGTACATCATACGTTCCGTCTCCGTGTCATCTCAATTGCGACTGAGTCATAATGACCCGGGATGGGCGGGTCCGGCTTGATCACTTTGACGGTGACGCTTTGAATCTTGTCGCTGTGGGCCAAAACAGCCGTCGTGATGCGCTCGCCTAGCGCCTCAAGTAGATTGACTGGCTCCCCGGTGACGATGTCTTCCGTCAATTGATAGAGACCGGCGTAGCTGACCCCGTCTGATAAATCATCCGATTGTCCCGCCGGCGCCAAATCCAACTCACACATCAAATCGATGTTAAACCGTTGACCGAGTCGATTCTCTTCTTCAAACACACCGTGATAGCCATAGAAACGCATCCCATTCACAAACATCTTATCCAATTTGTCCGCCTCCCAGCATCGCGTCCATCATGAGTGACGCTCGTTTATTCTCTCTTACGTCATGGACCCGAATCCACGCACAGCCTTTCATGATGCCTAGACACGTCGTCGCCAGTGTCCCTTCCAGTCGTTCTTCGGTCGGTAAATCAAGCGCTTGCCCGATAAATGATTTCCGCGACGTTCCGAGTAACACCGGATAACCGAGGTTCGTGATCACGTCGAGTCGATTCATCAACTCCATGTTTTGCGCATAGTCTTTCGCAAAGCCGATTCCCGGGTCTAACCAAATCATCTCATCCGGCACACCGGCCGCTTGGGCGATTTCAATCGATTCGTACAAGTCACCGACGACCTCCTCAATGAAATGGCCATAATTTCGATTGTCGCGATTGTGCATCAAGATGATGGGAACGTTAAACGCCCGTGCCACTTGTGCCATCGATTGATCGCCCCACTTCGAGCCCCAGACGTCATTGATGATATCGGCCCCGGCTTCTAATGCCGCCTTTGCCACCACCGGTTTGTACGTATCGATCGAGATGAGCACGTCGAGCTCTTGCTTCAGTTGACGAATGACAGGAACGACTCGCTCGATTTCTTCTTCCGCCGAGACGAACCGGGCTCCCGGCCGTGTCGATTCCCCGCCGATATCAATCGCGTCCGCTCCGTCTTGAACGAGTTGCTTGGCGTGAGCGACCGCCTGTTCGAGCGCCGTATACCGTCCTCCGTCCGAAAACGAATCCGGTGTCACATTTAAAATTCCCATGATTTTTGTCATCGCGTTTCTTCCCTTTCAATCGCATGCAACAAGACAGACCAACATGCTTTAAATTTTGCCCCGTCTTTTCCTGGATAGCTGTTCCCGGCATAGTCTGTGACCGGAGCAATCTGTTGAACCGAATTGGTCAACCAAATCTCGTCTGCCTGTGTAAGTTCCGCAAACGTCACATCACGTTCCTTCACATCAAACGTATCCATCACCCAACGTCGCGTGACCCCAGCCAGAGGTCCCGTCGCGAGCGGCGTCGTCCAAAGTTGGTCAGCTTCGACCCAGAAGATATTCGAGACAAGCCCTTCTACGACATGTCCTGAGTCATCGGCGAACAGTCCTTCCGCCTCCCGATCAACAAGCATGCGCTTCCCTAATATATTGTTCATATAATGATGGGATTTTAAGCGGAATGCCGCTTCGGGCCGACTTCTTGGAAACGGGATGGCTTCCAGCCGTTTTTCCGTGGGCTGGAACGATTCCGGTAACGGCTTGACGAGCAGTGTCACGTTTGGACGAGTGTAGCGTCCGTCGTAGAGTCCAAGTGGCGCCACCCCCGCGGACACGTTCAAGCGCACATACAGGTTCGGGGTCCCGTTTTGACGAACGACGTCTTGAATCGCCTGCTCCATCTCTTGTTTCGTATACGGTAAATCAATCCATAGTTCCGCTAAGCTCTTTTCGAGACGTTCCCAGTGAAGATCAAACAAGAACGGGATGCCATTGAACGTTCGAAACGTCTCGAACAGGCCCATCCCATATAAAAATCCGTGATCTTCCACCGGAATCGTTACTTCAGAGCTGCCCCGCAGTTCGCCGTTATGCCAAAGCCACATGACGATACACCTCGACGAAATTACGAATCATGTCTTTGCCGTGTTCTGTCAAAATCGCTTCCGGATGAAACTGGACCCCTTCAATTGGTAACGTTTCATGTCGAAGCGCCATGACCTCTCCAAGGCTCGTTTCCGCCGTGACTTGCAAGCACGATGGCAGCGAGTCTCGTTCGACTGCGAGCGAATGGTAGCGTGTCACGATTGTCTGTTGCGGGATGCCGTTAAACAGCGTGTTTCCGTCATGTTGAATCGCTGACGTCTTGCCATGCATGAGCCGCTCGGCATGAACGACTTTTCCGCCGAACGCTTGAGCAATCGCTTGATGTCCAAGACAGACGCCAAGAATTGGGATGCGACCGGCAAACGCCTGAATCGCGTCGATACTGATACCTGCCTCGTTAGGTGTACACGGACCAGGCGAAATGACGAGATAACTTGGGGCGAGCGCTTCAATTTCCTCGATCGTGATGTCATCGTTACGACGGACGACGAGTTGTTCACCGAGCTCCCCAAAGTATTGAACTAAATTGTATGTGAACGAGTCATAGTTATCGATGAGTAAAATCATACCGTCGCCTCCGTCATTTCTTTCGCTGTCCATAGCGCTTTTGCCTTGGAAAGTGATTCGGCGTACTCCGCTTCAGGATCCGAATCGATCACAATCCCGGCACCAGCCTGAACATGGGCGATTCCGTCCTTCACGATCATCGTCCGAATCGTGATGTTGAACACGAGGTCATCATCCCAACTAAGCCAGCCGTATGAGCCGGTGTAAATCCCACGCCGGACCGGTTCGAGTTCCTCGATGATTTCCATCGTCCGGATTTTCGGCGCCCCGGTGATGGTGCCGCCCGGGAACATCGCGCCAAGTGCTTCGGCTCCCGATACGCCGTCCCGCATCAGACCGCGCACGTTCGAGACGATATGTTGGACGTGCGAGTACTTCTCGATGACCATCAGTTCATCGACATGCACTGTCCCGTAAGCCGCGACTTTGCCCAAGTCGTTTCGTTCCAGGTCGACCAGCATGACATGTTCGGCCCGCTCTTTCTCATTGTCGAGTAGCGTCCGAGCCAGTTCCAGATCTTCCGCCTCATCCCGGCCTCGCGGTCTCGTTCCGGCGATCGGGCGGGTCGAGATGGCGGCGCCATGTTTTTCAATCAACAGTTCTGGTGAAGCCGACACCATCGTGAGCGAGTCGTCAACGAAATAACCCATATACGGTGAAGGGTTCACTTTCCGGAGCGTGTCGTAGATGTGACGCGGGTGTGCGAGCAGCGGTTCCGACTGCCGGACGCTCAAATTCACTTGGAACACATCGCCCTCGACGATGTAGTCTTGAATCTTTTGCACGGCCGCAACGAATTCATCCTGTGACAGCGAACGGGATCGCTCGACCGTTCCGCTCGTAAGCGGCGGAAACGCATAATGTGATTCTGTTCGCCAGAGGGCGGCAAAGCGCTCGAGCTTCGCCTCCGCTTGCTCATCGGCCGTGACCATCACGTATAAAAGCGACTCTTCTTCATCGAAGACCGCTACTTCATCGAACAACAAGAATGAAACGTCCGGTGTTGCCAAATCGTCTTCCGCTTGCCGTGGTAAACGTTCGAGGGTACGGGCTACATCATAGCTCACATAACCGATCATCCCGCCGAAAAATGGGGGAGCACCTGCTGGCCGCTCGGTGGCGTACCGGGTCCGAATTGTTTCGACGATGTCGAGCGGGGCACCGTGCATCGTTTCTGTCGCATCAGAGGTGATGAACGTCCCGACCCCATCTTTCACGTGAAGCGTAGCGAACGGCTCAATCCCGGCCATCGTATAGCGGCCGACGCGTCCGCTCTCTAACCACGCATAGTGCTTCTTCCCTTCCGTCAATGTCATATATGTGTCGTACATCTTCTCTTTTGTCATACTCATGGTTTTGAACGCTGTTTGTCTCACGCCACATTCCCCCGTTCCACTGATTCATGCCTTTAATTGTACACAAGAAAAGGCAGTTACCGAAAGAAGTTGTCTCCCGGTAACTGCCGTTTGCTTATGAGCGAACGCTATCCGATTCTTCATCGAATTGATAGAGTGGTGTGCTGAGGTAGCGTTCTCCGTTTGACGGGATGATCGCCAGCACGTTTTTCCCTTTGCCGAGACGTTTGGCCGTATCGACAGCGGCAGCGATGGCTGCACCTGACGAGATGCCTCCGAGCACGCCGTTCGTCTTAGCCGCAAGACGTGCGTATTCGAACGCCTGATCGGTCGTGATTTGAAGGACACCTTCATAAATCTCCGTATCGAGAATCGACGGGATGAACCCGGCGCCGATGCCTTGGATTTTATGCGGGCCTGGTTTACCGCCCGACAAGACCGGTGAATCGACCGGTTCAACCGCTAGGATTTGAACGTTCGGATAGTGGGCTTTCAACACTTTACCCGCTCCCGTAATCGTTCCACCTGTCCCGACGCCGGCGATGAACGCATCGACTTGAAGACCTGACGCATCGAATGCGTCGACGATCTCAGGTCCCGTCGTCATCTCGTGCACGTTCGGGTTGGCTTCATTGTTAAACTGCTGCGGGAGGAAATAACCGTTTTGTTCAGCCTCCTCCGTCGCACGGCGAATCGCTCCGCCCATCCCTTCAGGACCCGGCGTCAAAATAAGTTCGGCGCCGTAGCCACGAAGCAAATTGCGACGTTCCATGCTCATCGTTTCCGGCATGACCAAAATCGCTTTATAGCCTTTGGCCGCACTGACCATGGCGAGACCGATTCCCGTGTTCCCACTGGTCGGTTCGATAATCGTATCTCCTGGTTTCAAGACCCCTTCTCGTTCCGCCGCTTCAATCATAGCGAGCGCAATCCGGTCTTTTACGCTAGACCCCGGGTTCATATACTCCAATTTCAAGTAAACCGTGGCATCTTCAGCGCCAGTCAATCCATTCAACTTCACAATCGGTGTCTTTCCAATCAAGTCTGTTACTGAATCTACGATACGCATTTCATTTCCTCCTCCATAATTCCGACTATTCCGATATTGTAATCATACCCTATCAGATTCAAAATATGCAATTTGGAGCAAAGCGGTCAGCGTGCTTGTTGTTTCATCGTTTCTAATTGTTCCGCCGAGAAGTGGTATTTCTCGCCACAGAAGTGACAAACCGCTTCAGCGCCGCCATCCTCTTCAATCATGTGACGAATCTCTTCGGCACCGAGCCCAATAATCGCGCTTTCCATACGGTCGCGACCACATGTGCAATTGAATTGGACCGGCTTTTGATCCAACACTTCGAGGCTGTCGCCAAGGAGCATATGGAGCATCTCTTCCGGTGTCTTCTCTTCTCCGATGAGGACCGACACTGGCGGGAACGTTTTGAGTGCCTGCTCAAGCGCTTGAATCGTCTCTTCTGACGCATCCGGCATCAATTGAACGATAATGCCACCGGCCGCAAGAATCGATTCATCTTCCGGGAGGACGAGCACACCCGCACCGACGACTGACGGCACTTGTTCTGACGTCGCGAAGTAGTACGTGAAGTCTTCGCTAATCTCACCCGTTTGAATCTCAGACGAGCCGCCGACAAAATCTTTTAAACCGAGGTCTTTAATCACCGAAATCGTCCCGCGTCCGACGACTTCACCAACTTTCAGCTTCGTCAAACCGTGATCATTCACGAACGTGCCGCCTTCGACACGAGGATGTGACACGTAACCGCGCACGTCTCCCGCCGTATCAGCATCGACGATGATTTTCCCGATTGGTCCATCGCCTTCGACTTTGAGCGTCACGCGAGCGGCACCTTTTTGCATCGCACCGATCATCGTCCCGATCGTCATCGTGCGGCCGAGCGCTGCTGAAGCGACCGGTGTCGTCTGGTGACGGAGTTGCGTTTCAAAGATCGTTTTCGTCGTCCGGACGGCAAACGCGCGGACTTCCCCGTTGAACCCGAGGGCACGGACGAGGTAATCGGCTTTCATTTGGTCAAGTAATGCTTGTTGTTCTGGTTGAATCATATTGAGTAACTCCTTTAAGTTTATTTCTGGTTGCGCTCATAGATGAGACGAAGCCCATCGAGCGTTAAAAATGAATCGACGACATCAATCGTCTCGGCATGCTCGCTAATCAAACGTGCGAGACCGCCTGTGGCGATCACGGTCGCTTCTCCGACTTCACGCTTCATGCGGCCGACAATGCCATCGACTTGTGCGACATAGCCGTAATACGTCCCGGACTGCATCGCTTGAATTGTATTTTTCCCAACGACCGTAGGTGGCGTCGCGAGCTCGATACGAGGTAATTTAGCCGCCCGTTGGTAGAGCGCCTCGACCGAGATCATGATGCCCGGCGAGATAATTCCTCCGTGATAGCGGCGGTTCTCATCGATATAGCAGTATGTCGTCGCCGTACCGAAATCGACGATGATGAGCGGCCCATCATACTTGGCGATTCCAGCGACCGCGTTAACGATGCGGTCCGCTCCGACTTCGCGCGGATTGTCGACATGAATGTCGAGACCGGTTTTCACGCCGGGACCGACGACGATTGGCCGGACGTTGAAATAACGTTGCGACATCTGCTCGAGCGGAAAGATGACCGGTGGGACGACCGAAGATAGAATCACGCCGTCAATCTGATCGAACGAAACGTTCGAATGATCGAACAGCGATTTCACGAGCATGCCGTATTCATCGGTCGTTTTCGTGCGGTCGGTCGAGATGCGCCAATGATGGACGAGCGTCTCGCCGTCATACATCCCAAGGACAATATTTGTATTCCCAACATCAATCACTAAAATCATGATAGCGTTCCTCACTTTGTTGTCAATTACAGTTCGCTCGAATTATAACACGAAAAAAGACGAATGCCTTGTTTAGGGCATTCGTCTCTTACACTTAGCGTGATTCGTTGTTCGGGCGTTCCGTCGGCGTCGCTTCCGGCTTATCACCTTCAGGGACAACGTCCGGCTTCGCTTCTTGAACGACTCCAGGCTGATCGATGACTTGTCCGTGCTTGACGGCCGCCTCATCTTTCTTCGCTTCGTCGCTTGCATCATCTTTCGATGGTTCAGACGGCTCTTCCGGTTCGTGCGGAAGGTATTCGCGCGTCTTGATCAAGTGACGAATCTGTTTCGAATCGAGCGTCTCGACTTCGAGCAACGTCTTCGCGACGAGCTCGAGATCGTCTTTACGATCCGTCAAGATTTGTTTCGCTTTGGCGTAACAACGGTTGATGATATCACGAATCTCGAGGTCGATGTCTTGTGCAATCGCATCCGAGTAGTTCTGTTCCGTTTGGAAGTCACGGCCAAGGAAGACTTGTCCACCATGGTTTGACCCAAGTTGGAGCGGCCCGAGCTTGTCGCTCATCCCGTAATCCATGACCATCTTCCGGGCGATACCAGTCGCACGTTGGAAATCATTGCTTGCTCCTGTTGACACTTCACCGAAGATGACGTCTTCCGCCACGCGGCCCCCGAGGAGACCGACGATTTTATCTTCAAGCTCAGGTTTTGTCATGAAGTAGCGATCTTCTTTTGGAAGCATGACGACATAGCCGCCTGCGTTACCGCGAGGAACGATCGTCACTTTATGCACTTCATCTGCATTCTCAAGCTCAATCCCGATAATCGTATGACCCGCTTCATGATAGGCGACGATTTGTCGTTCTTTCTCCGAGATGACACGGCTCTTCTTAGAAGGACCGGCGATGACGCGGTCAATCGCTTCCTCGACATCCACGACTGATACCGCTGAACGGTCAGACCGGGCTGCGACGAGCGCCGCTTCGTTCAATAAGTTTTCAAGGTCAGCACCTGAGAATCCAGGTGTTCGCTGCGCAATCGACTTCAAGTCGACTGTCGAATCAAGTGGCTTGTTGCGGGCGTGAACTTTGAGGACTGCTTCACGGCCTTTAACATCCGGACGATCAACCGTGATTTGACGGTCAAATCGACCTGGGCGAAGAAGGGCCGGGTCAAGAATATCCGGACGGTTCGTCGCGGCAATCATGATGATCCCTTCGTTGTCACTGAATCCATCCATCTCGACAAGAAGTTGGTTAAGCGTTTGTTCACGCTCGTCATGGCCACCACCGAGGCCGGCGCCACGTTGACGTCCGACCGCATCGATTTCATCGATAAAGATGATACACGGTGCGTTCTTTTTCGCATTCTCGAACAAGTCACGTACACGTGACGCTCCGACACCGACGAACATTTCGACGAAGTCAGAACCTGAGATTGAGAAGAACGGTACACCGGCTTCTCCTGCAGCTGCACGAGCAAGCAATGTTTTACCTGTTCCCGGAGGACCGACAAGCAAGACACCTTTCGGAATCCGTGCCCCGAGTTTCGAGAACTTGCGAGGATCTTTCAAGAATTCAACGACTTCGATGAGCTCTTGCTTCTCTTCATCCGCTCCGGCAACGTCTTCAAACGTCACACGGCGCTTCTCTTGATCGTATAATTTCGCCTTCGATTTCCCGAAGTTCATCACACGACCGCCACCACCGCCACCTTGGGCTTGGTTGAGCAAGAAGAAGAATAAGATGAAGATGATGATGAACGGTAAGATCGCGAATACGATGCTGAACCAGCTACCACTCGACTCTGCTTCTTCGATTTGGATGTCGGTATCCGCGCGAAGTGACGAGAGCACTTCGGCGTATTCGGCCTCGTTGGCCGGGATATTCGTTTCAAAACGCTGATCTTCGTCTCCTGTTAGATCTCCTGTAATTGAGATGGCTCCCGGAATTTCTTGTACGGTTGCCGTTTCAATCCGACCTTCTTCCACATATTCCAAGAACTTCGAATACGTAAGCGTCTCGCTCTGGCTATTCGGGTTTTGTAAATATTGAAGGAACAAGATCAAGGCTAGGAAAATCACACCGAAAACTAAGGTGTTTTTCACTGCACGATTCATTCTCTGCCTCCTATTCCGAGAAACGATGTTCTCGCCCATTCAGTATATGTGTATACTTTGGGTATTTCTTTTATCTTAACACGACGCATTTTCAAAAGAAAAACGTTAGCCCCCGTAAATGCTCGGCTTGAGCACACCGACGTACGGAAGGTTACGATATTTCTCTTCGTAATCGAGACCATAGCCGACAACAAACTCGTGCGGAATAACGAAACCGCTATAATCTGCCGACAATCCGTTCTTGCGGCCCGTCGGTTTATCGAGAAGCGTCACGATTTTAACCGATTTGGCTTTGCGGTACTTGAGCAAGTCGACGAGATAGCCGAGCGTGAGTCCACTATCAATGATATCTTCTACAATCAAGATGTCGCGTCCTTCTACAGATGTATTTAAATCTTTTTCAATTTTAACTTCACCCGTCGATGACGTTCCGCCATGGTACGTCGACACGTCCATGAAATCCATTTCTAAATGGATGTCCATTTCTTTGACGAGGTCTGACATGAATGGCATCGCACCTTTTAACACGCAGACGAGGAGTGGAAACTCTTCTTTATATTCTTCGCTAAGTGTTGTAGCGAGTTCTTTCACTTTACCTTGAATCTCTTCGCTTGAAATCAGTACTTTCTCCATATCGTTCATTAATGACATCTTAAAATCCTCCTCTTTCTTATCCGACACAATCATCATTTTACCATTAATCGTGGGCACATCGCACCCGACTTATCCGGAAAATCGGAAACTCTTACCCCTACTATAGCGATAATCCGTCCCGTTGCGTCAACTACCAATGGGACAAAAGGCCGTTTTTCTCGCGGAATCTTCACGTCAATGAAGATGCGGGCGACTTTTTTCGTCCCGATGGACAGTTTCATTGCGTCCCCAGCCTCGACAGAGCGGATGATCAACGGCAACTCGATCGCCTCGAGCGGGATGCCATGTGCCTCTTCGACGATTTCAAGTGAAAATCGACTCTCACCGAACGTTACGCATGCTGGGAACGTCGTCACCACTAGTTCAGTCGGGAGAGGCAGCGGTCGATCGGTTGTCTGCAATGACAAGTTTCCACCTTGTTTCCGAAGTTGCCACGGACCTTCTAAATCAAAGTGTCCTGACCCTCGTGGATTCTCAAGAAGACGTTCCATCGCTTCTCCTACCTCTACCCCATATCGAGTAGAGAGCAATCGCCCCACGACGTGTCGCTCAAACCGATCTAAACCGAGCACGTCGTCTAGTTTCACATGAAACGCTTTCATCTCAAAATGAACTGAGGTATCCATCCACATCTCCATCCGTCGGTAACGAGCGTCCCATAGTTCGCGCTGACGCCTTGCCGTCTCGCTCACGACGTAAACGAGATCCGGTCGAGCGGCGAGGAGTTGCGGGACGAGCTGATGCCGCAGCTTGTTTCGTAAGTAATCCGCTTCGGCATTGCTCGCATCTTCTCGCCATTCGAGACGATGTCGATTGGCGTAGACAATCAGTTCTCGTTTCGTTTCCGATAGGAGCGGGCGGACGAGCTCCCCTCCTGCGAACGGACGACACTCGGGAATTCCTGTTACTTCGACGACGTTACGGTGTAGTTGAATGAGAACCGTCTCGAGTTGGTCGTCCGCATGATGAGCCGTCATCAGTTGTGTATATCCGAACGTACGCATGACTTCTTCAAAGAATGCATAACGTGCTGTCCGGTAAGCAGCTTGTGAACCACCGTTCGGGAAAGCGAGCCGTTTGCCATGAAACGGCACGTCGTACGAGTCGGCAAGACGTCGCACAAATTCATACTCTTCATCCGACTCGAGACGCAATCCGTGATGGACATGGACCACCCCGATCTCAAGACCGCTCTGGACGGCACGGTCTAACAAGACGACCGAATCGACTCCACCTGACACAGCAATCAATACTTTCGTCATCCGTCGCCCTCCTTGATATAACAAAAGAAGCCATCTCGAGTGAGATGGCTTCTTTTCGCTTAGGTAAGTGACCCGTACGGGATTCGAACCCGTGTTACCGCCGTGAAAGGGCGGTGTCTTAACCGCTTGACCAACGGGCCTAAATAAAATGGTAGCGGCGGAGGGAGTCGAACCCACGACCTCACGGGTATGAACCGTACGCTCTAGCCAGCTGAGCTACACCGCCATGTTATTGTTGTGTCCTAAGCACATTTTCTATAATAACCAGTACCCACGCCAGTGTCAATTCTTTTTTAAAAGTTTTTTCACAAAAAAATCGTGTATAGTGTCGTCTTATCCACTATACACGATTTTCAGTTCGTTGTGCATCACGCTTCTGACGTCGTCAGCCGATATTTTTTCTTCCAGGCAATGTGGAAATAACCCCAAAGCAAGAAGAAACAAATAGCCGATACAAACGCTAGATATACGATGGCTTGTTGCAAATAACTCCAACCGTCCGCTGACAAAATCTCTTTATAACCAGCAACCGTATACGTCATCGGCAACCAGGCGTTGAATGGTTGTAACGCGCTCGGAATGAGTTCAAGCGGGAACGTTCCGGCCGACGTCGTCAGTTGCAGGATCAATAGGACGATGGCCACGAAACGACCTGGGTTCCCGAGTGTCGTGACGAGCAGTTGTACGATCAACAAGAAAGTGATACTGACGAGCCAACTGAATCCGAAGAACTGAAGCGGTGCCTCGACTTCAAGTCCGAGCAGCATGACCATCGCCACATCTAAGACAAGCGCTTGAACAAAGCCGACCACGAGTAGAACACCCGATTTCGAGACGAGCCACGACAGGCTGCGTTTCGGCTTACCAGCCGGATCGTACAGCGGGTAGACGATGGATAACAAGAGCGCCCCGACGAATAGACCGAGTGACATGAAGTACGGCGCAAAGCCCGTTCCGTAGTTCGGTACCTTATGAATCGAGTCGTTGACGACTGTGACCGGTCCGGCCATCATGTCAACGTTATCGTCTCGAATGTCGATCGCGGCTGCTTCGGCCCCATCAGCGAGCGCGTCCCGTAACTTGCTGTTGCCAGCCGCAAGTTCGGACACTCCGTCTGCGAGCTGGTCGCTACCTGACTGAAGGTCTTTACCACCCTCTGCCAAACGTACAGCCCCATCCGTGAGTGTATTCGTGCCCTCGCCCGCGCTCTTCGCTCCGTCCGCGAGTTTTGAACTTCCTTCTGAAAGAGCTCCTGTCGCTTCGGTCAGACGGTCACTACCTGTCGCAAGTTCGGACGTCCCGTCTTTCAACTCCCCGACCCCGGCATTTATTCGGTTGCTCGCGGCAGCCAACTCTTTCGAACTCGTAGCGGCCGTTTGAGCCCCTTGTTCCACTTGTGTCGACCCATCCGCCAACGCCTGTGCCCCGCTTGCGAGCTCGGCTTGTCCGTCACGTAACGTCGCCAGTCCCGAAGCAAGTTCATTGGCACCGGCTTCTGCTTGCGTCAATCCGTCACCGAGCGCAGCCTGTCCTTCTTTCACACGCGTCGCTCCCGCTGCCAGTTCATCGAACCCGGCTGCGGTCGCTGTTTGACCTTCCGCCAATTGGGCTACGATTGCCTGTAGCATCTCTGGTGAAGCAGGTTGCCCTGCCTCGGCGAGTGCTGCCAGCTGGGTGATTAACTGGTCTTGGCTGGCCAACATCTCCGTCTTCATCCGACCGATTCCGGCCACGAGTTCCGTCTCACCTACCAATAGAGCAGCATTGCCTTCTTTCGCCGCTGTCATCGCGGCCGCCAACTCATTCGAACCGGCGCTTAGTTGAACACTGCCGTCCTTCGAGCGCTGAATCCCGGCCGCGAGTTGTTGAACGCCTTGATTGAGAGAAGCCGTCCCGCTGTGCAATTCCTCCAACTTCGAAGCGAATGTATCTGTCCCTTCGACGAGTTGGTTCGTCCCGTCTTGAAGGGCGGACGCCCCGTCATTTACTTGACGAGCCCCGTCCGATAAGGCGGCACTGCCATCATGTACTTGTCGGCTTCCGTTCGCCAACTCGGTCGTCCCTGCCTCGAGTTGCGCGACACCTTTATTCAATTGACTCGCTCCGTCGGCCAACTCCTGTTGTTTCGAAGCGAGCAGCGCAGTCCCGTCGGCCAACTCGGTCGCGCCGTTCTCGGCCGTCTTCGAACCGTCTGCTAGTTTCGCGGCCCCGGTTGCGGCGTCATCGAGCCCAGAAGCGGCATCTTGAATTCCGTCACGCATCGCGCTGACGTACTGTTTGGCGACCTCGGTCGATAGTTCGCCTTTCACTTGTTCCATCGCCGAACCTCCGATTTGAGCCGCTAAAAAGTTATACGACTCATTGGCGATGTATTTCAGTTCGAGCTTCTCCGGCTCTTTATCGAGCGCGGTCGTCGCTTTTTCCGAGAAATCCGCCGGGATCTCAATCGCCATGTAATAGTCATGGTCGTCCAATCCTGACTCAGCCTCTCGTTTTGTCGTCTCGACAAATTCGAACGCATCAGATGTCATTAATTTCTCCACGAGTTCATCACCGATAGTCAGTTGTTCCCCATCGAACGTTGCACCCTGGTCCTCGTTCACGAGTGCCACCGGCAAGTCTTCCATTTGTCCATACGGGTCCCAAAAAGCCCATAAAAACATCCCGGCATACATAAGCGGCACGAGCGCGACCGCGAGAATCGGAATCCATACCCGTCGATCTTTCCCGATACTGCGCCATTCTGCTGTCCACAGTTTCCATCCATTCATTTCAACTCTCACCTTTCACTTATAAAACATAACTATTTTTTCATGTTCCCTATTGTGCTCGCTTCCTTTCAAAAATGCAACCCTTTTTAGTTATTTTTCATAACAAAAAAATAGACGACAAAAAACCACAGACTGTGACAGTCTGTGGTTCGTCGTCTTTATTGTTACGAGTAGAAGCTGATGGTTTACGAAGGGTTACCCGCGCTTGGCTCCACGTCCACCGCGTTTTGAGTCGGTTTGACGTTTTAACGTTGTCAAGCGCTCGTCGCTATCTTTCAAGAACTTGCTCATCAACGTATCGAACGTTTCTGGTTCACGGCGTACTTCACGACGTCCGCCGCCACCACGTGGACCGCCACCGCGAGGACCGCCGCCACCGCGTGGGCCACCTTGTCCTGGACCACCTGGGCGTGGGCCGCCTTGACCCGGGCCACCTGGGCGTGGGCCACGAGAGAAACGCTCGCCGGCTGGGCGCTCTGGGCGTTCACTGACAGGACGATCGACGGCCTTTTTGATAGACAACCCGATTTTGCCATCGTTTTCGACGTTCAAGATTTTGACCGTCACTTCTTGACCGACCGTTAGAACCTCATTGATGTCTTTGACGTAAGAATCTGCCACTTCACTGATGTGCACCAAACCCGTTTTGCCATTTGGAAGCTCTACGAACGCTCCGAAATGCGTAATCCCTGTAACCTTACCTTGTACCTTGCTTCCTACTTCAATTGACATAAAATAATGTACTCCTTTTTTGATTGATTCCCTACAATTATACGAGTCGATTCGTCAACGGTCAACGAACCCACTTATTCCTCTGGTGAGAAGTAAAAAATAATCTCGCCATCTTTCGAGAACAACAACTCGTTGCGCGCTAGATTGGCGATGTATTCTTCGTCTTGTAAACGCTCGACCTGCTCTTTTAGTTCTGACTGTTCGTCCTTCGTTTCCCGAAGTTCGACTTGCGCTTCATTTTGTTTCCGTTCTTGCTCGGACACATATCCGACTTTCGAGAAGTAACTCTGACCGATGAAGACAATCATCAACAAAAAGAGAAGCGAGGCTGCAGCCAGGCGGCGTCGAAGATGGATACGTTGCCGGTTCTGTTCTTTTTCCAGCTGTTCTCTTCGTTCATCAAGAGCCCGAATCCGCTGTTTGCGTTCCATCGGGTTACGTCCATTCATCGAATCACCTTCCTCCTGTCCTGTTACGTTCAGTATACCTTTTTTTTACGCTTCCGTACCACTGTTCACCTTTTCTTCTTTGAGCAAGCGGTACATTTCTTTCGCGTCCTCTTTTCGAGCATGCTCGGCAATCGAGTCGATGACAACCGTGACGAGCTTGTTTCCGAAGCGAATTTGCAACTCGTCACCGACTTTGACGTCCGTGCTCGCTTTCGCCACTTGTCCGTTCAACTGAATTCGGCCTTGGTCGGCGACTTCTTTCGCCAATGTGCGCCGTTTAATCAAACGGGATACTTTCAAAAACTTGTCTAATCTCATAATCCCTTCTCCTTCGCTTCATCCCAGAGCCGATCCATCTCGTCGAGCGTCATCTCGTCGAGGGAGCCGTTCGCTTCAATGTATTCGAATCGTCTCTTAAATTTTTGGTTGGTCCGTTCGAGCGCCTGCTCAGCGTTCAACTTGAAATAGCGCGCCACGTTGACGATTGAGAACAGGACATCGCCAAGTTCTCGTTCATCTTCCGGCTGACTTCTCCACTCGCGGAGTTCTTCTTCCAACTTCTCGAACGCACCTTGAACATCGTCCCATTCGAAACCGACTTGTGCAGCTTTTTTCTGCAACTGCTCGGCCCGCATCAACCCGGGTTGAGTCATGAGGACACCATCTAGCTGCGATTTTCTTTTTTCCCCTTTTTCCACTTGTTTAATCGCATTCCAATTCGTCACGACATCATCGGCATCGTTTACTGTCACGTCACCGAACACGTGGGGGTGACGGCGGACCATCTTCTCGCTGACGGCGCCAATGACGTCCCGGATATCAAAATAGCCTTCGTCCGCCCCGATTTGGGCGTGGAGCATGACTTGAAGCAAAACGTCACCGAGCTCTTCGACAATGGCATCATCGTCTTCCGCGTCAATCGCTTCAATCAACTCATATGCTTCTTCAAGCAAATATTTGCGGAGCGACTCGTGCGTCTGCTTCCGATCCCATGGGCACCCGTCCGGTCCGCGGAGCGTCGCAATGATATGCTTCAACGTCGAAAACTCGCGCGCCAAATGCGTCTCATCCATGAGCGGCGGCACATAGAGCGTCGTCAAGTTGTCGACTTCTGCCACGCGGTCCATCTCGTAGAGCGGGATTTCACTGACCCGCTCGCGTTTCGTCCCGGCGGCCGTCACGAGTTTAACGATGTGCTCATCTGGATAACGTTCCATCAACTGGACTTTCACGTCTCCGGCCACGAACCCATCATACACTTGGCCAATCAACACATGTTGGGTCACTTGAATCCGTTCCACATCGAGCGCGGTCGCATCAAGCAATTGGAAGCCGTTAATCGGATCGATGCGCAGGGCTTGGAACATGGCGTCCAAAAAGCTCTGACCGCCGAGAAACGTGACGTCCGCACCTTGCTCGACGAGCAGTTCGACGGTCCGCTCCGCTACGAACGGATGACCTGGTACAGCATAGGTGATGGCCAACTCCTCACTCTTGTCGAGCAACGTCTCAACGATTTTGGCATACACTTCCTCAAACGTATCGCACGACTCGTAAATCGAGTCGAACGATTCAAAGTGGACCCCTTCCGTCTCCAGCTCTTGAACGACCGGATGTTCTTTCGTACGCAACCAAACGAGAGGTTGCTGTTTCAAATGACGATAGACACCGAGCGGCAATTGCTCGAGTTCGCCGGACCCGAGGCCGACGACCGTAATTCCGTAACTCATATCAGTTCTCCTTTTTCTCTAGCAGATTGATGAGACGACCTCCGAACGGGATCATTTCCCACTCGTCTATCGTCAAGATTTGTTCTTTCCATAACCGCCAGACATAACTGCCAGCCCCGACTACGAGCATAAAGCCGAGCCAAGCGAGAGCATCGAGACGATTTGGCAGCCAGTTCATTATGATGACATTCAAACCGAACAAGACACCCCCCATTGGCGCCACCGTTTTGATGAGACGCCCATAGTGTCGAAATCGGAGCATGCCAAGCGGAATGATTTGATCGAGCCGATTGAAATTGAAGGCGGCCATCGTTAAAAAGGCAAGGGATGTCCCGAGGGCAGCCCCTTCGATGCCATAGGGAGGGACGAGCCACAGATTGCTGACGAGTTTGACACCGATCGCGAGAATCATACCGACAGCGGCCGTCCGTTCCCGGTCAATCGCCTGTAGGCACGTCATACTCGCCACGGCAAGCGAAGCAGCAAACGTACTTGTCGCCAACAGAACGAGTGCCATTGTCCCAGCGGCATTTTCGAATAAGGCAATGTTTAATGGAAGCATGACACCCATCAAGCCGATGGTCGCCGCTGCGGCGACTGTCGTCGTCACACGGATCATCGAGCTGAGTCCGGATGACGTCGCCTCGACACGACCAGCCCGGTAATGGCGCACCAAATTTGGCACGTTCGCCATCCCGAGAGCCGTCGTGAAAAGAATCGCAAATTGAACGAGCGGATAACCTCGGTCAAATACCCCTTTCCCGACTTTCGCGGCGTAGTCTCCACCCATCAGATTGACAATCGTGAATGAGTCGACGAGCTGCATCCATAAAATCCCGAGCGAGGCGAAGCCAACGGCAAAGCCGGTCGTCAGTAAAATCCGAAGGACAGACCGCAACGTCGCACGTTGGACCGGGACGACCCGCAGCTTCTTCGCCCACAACGATAAGATGATAATCGCCACCACACCTCCGACGAGCGTCGCCGCGTACGCGTACCGGCTCAGCGTATAGGCGTCTTGTCCAAAGCGGACGCCAATCAACAGAGCGACGAGCAGAACTGTGACACGGACAAGGTTCTCGAGCACTTGCGAGATGGCGCTTGGCCTTAAGTCATCGACCGATTGGAACGAACCGCGGAGCACCGCCAACGCGGGCATAAGCAAATAGCTGAGGCTGATCACGCGTAACGTCGGTGCGAGCTGCATGTCACCGAGAAGACGGGCAATCGCCGGTGCGAGCATCCACATCGCGACGACAAGGGCGAAGCCGAGGCCGAGTAAGACATAAAAACTCCCCCACAACACCTCGAGCTTGCGTCTCGGCCCTTGGGCCCCGACACCAATTTTCGCAATCACGACCGGCATCGCATACATGCCGAGCGAGGCGACGATCGCAGCAAACGGGTATACCGTCTGATAGGCGTATAAGCCAAAGTCTCCCGCGATGTTTTGGTACGGGACCCGATAAGCGAAGCTGATGAATTTTGAAAGATAACCCGCAAGCGCAAATAAGATGACCCCGGTCGCAAATTTACTTGGCGACCGCATGGGCCAACCTCTTCACAAGCTCCTCGAGTACCGTATCGGCATCGTTCAACAGTTCGATGACCGGCATCCTGCCGCTAAGCGACAACTTGAGAGCACCGTTGTCTTGACCGACGCCAAGTTTCCGACCGAGCGGCATCGTCCACTCCATGAACGACGGCACGTCGAGCGCTGTCGTCGATTCGAGCGACAATACCATCTCAATGCGACCCGGCGTCTGTTTGATGCGGGCCACTTTCGCCATTTCCCCATAAATGCGCAGACGCGTCAGTTGGATGAGGAGGGCGACAGGCTCTGGGAATTCCCCGAACCGTTCGATCAACTCGTCTTGGAGGGCGAACAGCGCCTCTGGTGTATCGACATATTTGAAGCGCTTGTACATCTCGATTTTCAATTCGCTGTCTGACAAATACTCGTCCGGGATATACGCGTCCGCTTGGAACGCAATCTCCGGTTTGAAGACGACTTGTTTCGCCTGGCCGCGCATCCGGTCTTTCCGTTCTTCGATGGCTTCGGACAACATTTGCGAGTATAAGTCGAATCCGACCGAATCGATGAACCCGGACTGTTGAGCCCCGAGCAGATTGCCGGCACCGCGAATCGATAAGTCGCGCATCGCAATCTTGAACCCGCTCCCGAGCTCCGTGAACTCCTTGATGGCCTGTAGCCGGCTCTCCGCGACCTCGGTTAAGCGTTTATCTTTCCGATACGTGAAGTAGGCGTAGGCGATTCGGTTGGAACGACCGACACGACCGCGCAACTGGTACAACTGTGACAGCCCCATCTTGTCCGCATCGTGGACGATGAGCGTGTTCACGTTCGGAATATCGATGCCGGTCTCGATGATCGTCGTCGAGACGAGCACGTCGGCTTCTCCTTCGAGGAAGCTGATAAGCTGGCTCTCGAGTTCAGTCTCGGTCATCCGACCGTGCGCCGTCGCGATCCGCGCTTCCGGTAACAAAGCGCGAATCTCTTCAGCCTTCCGCTCGATACCTTCGACCCGGTTATAGAGGAAGAACGCCTGCCCGCCTCGCGCGAGTTCACGCTCGAGTGCCTCACGCAAGACGATACCGTCATATTCCATGACGTACGTCTGCACCGGGTAGCGGTTCTCCGGCGGTGTCTCAAGCACTGACAAGTCCCGAATCCCAATCATCGACATGTGGAGCGTCCGCGGGATTGGTGTCGCCGTCAGCGTCAAGACGTCGATATTTGTCTTCAACTGTTTGAGCCGTTCTTTATGCTTAACCCCGAAACGTTGCTCTTCATCGATGATGACGAGCCCGAGGTCGGCGAACGTCACATCTTTCGACAAGACGCGGTGCGTCCCGACGACGACGTCAATCGTCCCTTCTTTCAAGCCTTTTTTCGTCGCCGCCATCTCGCTTTTCGAGCGGAAGCGGCTCATGACGGAGACGTTGATTGGAAACTCACTGAACCGCTCGAGCATCGTCTCGTAGTGCTGTTGTGCGAGTACGGTCGTCGGCACAAGGAACGCGACTTGCTTACCAGCGAGCACAGCTTTGAACGCGGCTCGAATCGCCACTTCCGTCTTTCCGTAACCGACATCGCCACAAAGGAGACGGTCCATCGGCCGTGATCGTTCCATATCGGCTTTGATTTCGGCGATGGAACGGACCTGGTCTTCTGTCTCCGCATACGGGAACGAGCTTTCAAACTGACCCATCTCCTCGTCATCGGTCGGGAACGCATAACCGACGGACGCTTCCCGCGCCGCATACAACTTGATCAGCTCGTCGGCGATATCTTCGACCGATTTGGCGACTTTCGATTTGACCTTCTTCCAATCGGTCCCACCGAGTTTATAAATCTTAGGCTCTTTGCCTTCCGCCCCGACGTACTTTTGGACGAGATCGATTTGGTCGACCGGGACGTAGAGCGCATCGTCACCGGCATAGACGAGATGTAAGTAGTCTTGATGAATGCCGCCGACTTCAATCGTTTTGATGCCTAGGTACTTCCCGATCCCGTGATGGATGTGGACGACGTGGTCGTTCGGCTTCAACTCTTGATAACTTTTAATCCGTTCGGCGTTCGTCAAATTCTTCGTCTGTCGTTTCCGCTTCGTGACGCGTTTGAACAGCTCTTCTTCGGAGACGACGACGAGGCGACTCGTCGAGAGCTCGAATCCGCCCTCGATTTGTCCAATCATGACGTGGACATGACGCGGCAACAACTCGCCGTCCACATTTGTGAACGTTGACGAGATGCCATAGTCTTCAAGCAATGCTACCACCTTGTCGGCCCGCGTTTGATCCCCTGCTAAGAAGACGAGACGATGGTCACCTTGTTGCCAACGTTCGACTTCTTGCTTCAGCAAGTGCATCTGCCCGTGAAACGCCGGGAGCGGACGGCAACTGAGGTGGACCGTGTTCGTTTCCGGAATCCCCGACCGTCTCGACGGGAGGAGCGAGAACGCCACTTGCTTCAAATCACGAAACACTTTATGCATCGGAACGGCAAGCGTATAGTTGCTGACGGATTCCCCGCGTTCGATGAGCGACGAGAACCATTCGGCTTCCTCGCGATCTTGCACATCGGCGGCGTCTTCAATCCGGGCCACTTCATCTAAAATCAAGACAGCATCCGGTCCGACATAGTCGAGGAGTGTCGAGCTATATAGCAGCGGCGTGTACTTTCCAACTTTTTCGGGCGCCTCACCTCGACCGAACTGTTCGATGTCCCGGGCAATCCCGTCCTCAAGTGCTTGACGAATCGTCTCCGTCTCAATCAACGAGAGCGTCCGATCATATTGACGTTCGAGTGCCTGTCCAGCTTTTTTCAATTGTTCTGTCGAAGCGATAAACTCGGTCGCCGGGGGAATGACCGCTTCGGCGACGACCCCTAGTGAGCGTTGTGTCTCAGCATCAAACGTAAAAATCGAATCGACCTCGGTGTCGAACAAATCGATGCGATACGGACGCGCTTCCGTGAGCGGATAGACATCTAAAATGCTGCCGCGGACGGAGAATTCACCCGGTGCGGTGACGGTAGCCGTTCGTTCATATCCGAGCGTGATCAGCGTCTCAGCAAACGGCTTCAAATCAAGCTCTTGACCTGGTTTGATGACTCGATGGCTTGTCCGCCAGTCCGTCGGGCTCGGGATAAAGCGACGTAACCCACCGAGTGGCACGACAAGGACGCCTCCCGTTTCGTCAAGGAGACGTGTTCGAGCTTCAATCCGTGCGGCAAGAAGTTCTGGGCTCGATGTGAGTGACAGTTCTCCAGCGAGCGTCTCATCGATCGGATAAAGCAATGTTTGACTCGGGCCGACGAGCGACTCGAGCTGATCGTACATTTTTTGGGCTTGGTACATGTTATGTGTGACGACCACGAGACGTCGGGGCGAATTTTTCGCCAAACCTGCCAACACGAGCGCTTTGGCACTCGTCGTCAATCCGGTGACGAGTTGACGATCAACTTTTGGCAACCGCTCCCGAATCACATTCGTCTCAGGCAATGCCAACATGAATTTCTCTAAAGCATTCATTTTGATTTCCTCCACCTCATACGACAAAAAAGGGTACGTTGACCCTTTAGTTATATCGATTCATGAGCGCGATCCATTCCGTGTCCACAAAATCAGTCGCGGCGGACACCGCTTGATCGAGCGTATCATTCAATTCTGGCATATCTTCTTTCCGGTAGTTCATGAGCACCCAATCGACGACTTTAATCGGATGCGGCGGACGACCGATGCCGAGTTTCAGACGTTTGAAATCTTGGGTTCCCAGGTGTTGAATCAGCGACTTGATGCCGTTATGTCCACCGGCACTGCCTTTCGGACGGAATCGCAGTTTCCCTGGCACCATGTCCAAGTCGTCATAAATGACGAGCAAGTCATCAATCTCAATCTTATAATAATCTAAAATCGGACGTACCGACTCCCCTGATAGATTCATGTAGGTGAGCGGTTTGACGAGGACGACACGTTCTCCATTGATTCTTCCCGTTCCGATCAATGCTTTAAACTTGGCTTCATCAAGTTGAATCCCATGTTTGTCAGCTAAGCGATCAATCGCTAAAAAACCGACGTTGTGACGGGTCATCTCATACTTTTTGCCTGGATTCCCGAGGCCGACGATACATTTCATCTTATTCCTCCTGAACAAAAAAGCCCAAAGGCGAACGCCTTCGGGCCTCGTTTTTTTAATCGAACAGCGTGCTCACCGATTTGTGCTCGTGGACACGCATGATCGCTTCCCCAAGCAAACGGGCAACCGACATCTGCTTGATTTTGCTCGAACATTCGCGACCTTCTAAATCGATCGTGTTCAAAACGACGAGTTCTTTGATTGACGAGTTGTCGATCCGTTCCATCGCCGGTCCAGATAAGACTGGGTGTGTACACGAGGCGTACACTTCTTTTGCACCAGCTTGGACGATGGCATCGGCCGCGAGCGTGATTGTTCCAGCTGTATCGATGATGTCATCGATCAAAATGGCCGTCTTGCCTTCAACGCTGCCGACGATGTTCATGACTTCAGCCACGTTCGCTTCAGGACGACGCTTGTCGATGATGGCGATTGGAGCCTTCAAGCGTTCGGCAAGCTTACGGGCACGCGTGACGCCACCGTGGTCCGGTGAGACGACGACAATGTCTTTCGCTTTAAATTCATCTGTCTCAAAATACGTCGAGATGAGTGGAACACCTAATAATTGGTCTACTGGGATATTGAAGAAACCTTGGATTTGAGCAGCATGCAAGTCCATCGTGATTAAACGCGTGGCACCTGCAACCGTCAATAAATCAGCGACAAGTTTCGCTGTGATTGGCTCACGTGAGCGCGCCTTGCGGTCTTGGCGAGCGTAACCATAGTATGGCATGACCACATTAATCGTCCGAACCGATGCTCGTTTCAACGCATCGATCATGACGAGTAACTCCATGAGCGTTTCGTTCACCGGTGAGCTCGTCGATTGAATGATGTACACATCATCGCCTCGCACGCTCTCCTCGATGTTGATGTAAAGTTCTCCGTCGCTAAACCGCTTCACTTGGCAATCGCTGAGCGGGATGCCAATTTCCTTGGCAATCTCTTCGGCGAGTGGGCGGTTTGAGTTTAAGCTAAATAGGCGAATTTCACGTTCATATACAGTAGACATGTTTAGGATTCTCCTCCATCGTTTTCCATAATAATAGGCAGCAACTTATCGTTTCGTGTAACCTTCTTTATTCGTTTGGCGTTCGCGTGCAATCGCAAGCGCCTCTTCAGGAACGTCATCCGTGATCGTCGAACCGGCTGCTACGATTGAGCCTTTTCCGACTTTCACCGGAGCAATCAAGTTCACATTGCAGCCGACGAAGGCATCGGCTTCGACGACCGTTTCGAACTTGTTCTTGCCGTCATAGTTGACCGTGATCGAGCCACAGCCGAGGTTGACGCGTTCCCCGATCGAAGCATCTCCGATATAGCTGAGATGTGATGCTTTCGCACCGTCTCCGAACGTTGATTTTTTGATTTCCACGAAGTTACCGACGCGCGTATTCGCGCCGAGGACTGCTTGTTGACGAAGGTGGGCGAACGGCCCGACCTGTGCTTCAGTTCCGACACGGCTGTCACTCACGACCGATTGACGAACCGTCGCACCGTCTTCGATGACGCTATTGCGGATATCTGAATTCGGACCAATCACGCACTCTGAACCGATAATCGTTTTCCCGAGAATGACCGTCCCTGGATAGATGATCGTATCCGAACCGATGACGGCATCTGGTGAGATGTATGTCGAAGCTGCATCCATGAATGTGACACCTTCACGCATGAGGCGTTCGTTCGTCCGCTTGCGCATGACCGCTTCAGCTTGTGAAAGAGCGACACGGTCGTTGACGCCGATCGTTTCATCGAATGTCGGCGCCGTGTGTGCTGCCACGACTTCGCCTGCTTCTTTCGCAATCGAGATGACGTCCGGCAAGTAGTACTCACCTTGAGCGTTGTTGTTCCCGACTTGCTTCAATGCATCAAACAAGAGCTCGTTATCGAACACGTACGTGCCTGTGTTGATTTCACGGATTTCTAGTTCAGTGTCAGACGCATCTTTATGCTCGACGACTTTTGTAACGTTTCCGTCTTCCCCACGGATGACACGACCATATCCTGTCGCATCGTCAGCGATGGCTGTCAGTACTGTCACTTTCGCTTGCTGGGCTTCATGATGGGCCAACAGCGCCTCGAGCGTTTCCGCTGTCAACAGTGGCGTGTCGCCGCAAACGACGAGCGTTGCGCCCGGTTTACCCGCGAGTTCGCTTTCTGCCATCTGCACTGCATGACCTGTCCCGAGCTGTTCTTCTTGGACCGCATATTCCACGCGTGAGCCCAACGTCTCTTGTACCGCTTCAGCCCCATGGCCGACGATGACGATTTGACGACTGACCCCGATTTTGTCGAGTTGATCGACGACGTGTTCGACCATCGGTTTTCCGAGGACCGGATGAAGCACTTTATATAGCTTCGACTTCATACGGGTCCCTTTACCTGCTGCCAAAATGACTGCAAAACGATCCATTCTTGATTCGCTCCTATCTCATATCGACTGTAATGTACTCAATTGTTCGGTTTTTTTCTACATTCAAATCTTATTTACACCGTATCTACTATATCGAAACCGTGACGTGGTTTCAACCGTTGTAACCATTCGTAACCAATGAAACGTAAAAAGGCAGCGGAAGGGTCCCCATCCGCTGTCAAAGATTACTCATTCATGGCATTGTATCGTGCTTGCGTCTCGGCAATAGCGACGTCCTCTTGGCCGTACGCCTCTAGAACAGCCGCCTCGACTTTTTGACGCATATCTCCATTAATCGGGTGAGCGATATCGCGGAAAATCCCTTCTGGCGTCCGCTTGCTCGGCATCGCTACGAAAAGACCGGTACTCCCTTCAATGATTCGAAGATCGTGTACCACAAATTCATGGTCGAGTGTAATGGAGGCCAGTGCCTTCATTCTACCTTCCGTCGCGACTTTGCGAATTTTTACGTCTGTGATCTGCATGTTTCGCATCCCCTTTTCATCGTTGTCTAGACCGTGGTGTACCTTCTAAAAGGTTGAGATGATTCCAAGCGAACCGATTGACTTCGTACGAATCTTATACCCTTTCATCATAAAACGAAATCAAATTTTTGCCAATCACTTTAAGAACTGTTCGACGTTCCCTCGCGAAATGGTGACGAGTCCTTCATCCGAATCGACGTTCGTCAATTTCATCAAACTGACGTATTCGCTTACCATTTTCTTCTCGGCGCCTTCCGCTTCCATGAGGACACCGACACCCGCGAGGTTCGCCTCGAACTCATTCAAGAGACTCATCATCCCGCGAATCGTACCGCCCGCTTTCATGAAATCGTCAATCAACAAGACGTTCGCGCCACGCGGCAAGCTGCGACGAGCGAGCGCCATCGTGCGAATCGCCTTTGATGAGCCTGATACGTAGTTGATGCTGACCGTCGAACCTTCTGTGACACGACTGTCAGAACGAACGATAACGAACGGGACACCAAGTTGCTCGGCGACAGCGTACGCGAGCGGAATCCCTTTTGTCGCGATTGTCATGACGACGTCAACTTTACGATCGGCGAACACAGAGGCGAAGACTTGCCCCATCGGCTTCACTTGACGCGGGTTCCCGAGGACATCTGTCAAATAGAGATAGCCTCCCGGAAGCAACCGTTCCGGTTTCGACAATTGCTCACATAGGCCGTCGATCATCGAGAGCGACTTTTCCTTGCTCCAGCCTGGAATGAACATGACACCGCCGGCTGCCCCTGGCACTGTGACGAGTTTTCCCGTGCCATCATGCGAAAGCATTTCACTGACGATGACCAAATCTTCACTGATGGATGATTTGGCTGCTTTATAACGACTCGAAAACATCGATAATGAGACGAGCTGGTGTGGATGGTCCAGCAAATAACGGGTCATATCGACAAGACGACCACTTCTACGAATTTTCATACGGATTCCCCTTCACTTCTTCAATAATAGACGAATGTTCTAAACAGAATATATCATTCTCATTCGTCTTTGTTCAATGTTTTTTGCCGAGAATCCGAACGACGAACACTTCAGGACAAAATCCCTTCAGTCCATTATAGACACGATGTGCTTTTTGCTCGTGCTCAATCAATGCGAATACCGTTGGACCGCTGCCGCTCATGAGGACACCATCCGCTCCGCAGTGCAGCATCGTCTCTTTGATTTGGCGAACTTCCGGATGAAGTTCGAGCGTGACCGCCTCGAGGGCGTTCCCTAAGTTTACACAGATGCCATCAAAATCCCGATCCCGAATCGCCGTGACCATCGCCTCGGTGTTTGGATGCACAATCTTCTCCATCTGCACGGCACGATAGACGTCAGCCGTCGACACTCCGATTTTCGGCTTCGCCAATACGACGTAGCACGGCGGCGGTGACGGAATCGTCTCCAGCTGTTCGCCGCGTCCGCGCGCGATGGCTGTTCCTCCCATGACACAAAACGATACGTCCGATCCGACGGCGGCTCCGAGTTCGGCCAACTCTTCTAACGACAGGCCAAGGTCGAACAATTCGTTCATACCCCGAAGTGTCGCCGCCGCATCGCTCGAGCCGCCAGCTAACCCTGCCGCCACTGGGATTTGCTTATCTAATACAATTTCGACACCCTGTTTGATATTGAATCGCTTCCGTAACAGCTCAGCCGCACGATAAGCCAAATTTCGATGGTCGTTCGGCACGTAGGCATGCTCGGACTGAATCCGAATCTCATCTGTATCGAGCACAGTCAATTCTAACCGGTCCGATAAGTCTACTGTCGTCATTATCATTTCCACTTCATGATAGCCATCTGTCCGCTTCCCAAGGACATCGAGCGTCAAGTTGATTTTTGCCGGCGCTTTCACACTGATCGTGCGCATATCGTTCACCCTTCCCATGTATCTCCTGTTCGCCATTGTACCGTAAACGAGCGCACAAAAAAAGAAGCAGCTGCCAATGCATCCGCCCCTCATTTATCGTTCAATTACTGAATTCAATTTTAACTGTATCCGTTAGGACATCAGCGTAGCTATATGAGACACGTTCCACGTTATGATGGTCTTCATCCAATTTGACGACGAACACCGCGGGATACGTCTCAACGAGCGTTCCAAACCGAGTAACGACTTTCTTACGACCGCCGTTTGCTTTCAACGTCAATCGTTCTCCAACATGCGATTCGAGTTTCTGTCTGATTTCTTGCAACGTCTTTGGCATACGCTTCACCTCACTGTTACAAGTATAACACATTCAAAAACAAAAATAAAGATTAATATTATATCGATTCGTTATCCGGTCGTCAACTGTTTTTAAGTGGTAAAATTGTGTCAGCTAACCGTGCAAACTCCTCAAGCGAAAGCGTTTCGCCTCGCCGTTTCGGATCGATTCCAGCTTCACTTAAAAACTGTTCGATTTCCATTTTTTTGTCTTTCCCGAGGTGATTCGTCAAGTTATTTAAGATCGTTTTTCGACGTTGTGCGAAACTGGCCCGGGCAAGCTCGAAGAAGAAGGCTTCATCTTTCACGTCGACCGCCGGTTTGGGACGCATCTTCAACGTGATGACCGCTGAATCGACGTTCGGGGCCGGCATGAACACGCTTTTTGGAACAATAAAGCTCACGTTCGCCTCCGCGTAATATTGGATCGCAATCGAGAGAGAGCCGTATGCTTTCGTCCCAGGCTTCGCTCCAATGCGCTCGGCAACTTCTTTTTGAATCATCATGACGAGTGAACGGAACTTGATTTGGCTTTCCAGTAAGCGCATGATAATCGGCGTCGTCACATAATACGGCAAGTTCGCCACAACCGAGATGTCTTCGATTCCTTGACTGAAAAACTCACGCTCGACGATGTCTTGAATATCGAGCTCGAGGGCATCGCCGTGGATGACATGCACATGTGGATAAGGAGACATCGTATCTTCCAGAATCGGAAGCAGACGTTGGTCGATTTCGAGGGCGACGACCTTTTTAGCCCGCTTGGCAGACTGTTCCGTCAATGACCCGATGCCGGGACCGATTTCAAGAACCCCGCTCGCTTCGCCCAACTCAGCTGCATCCACTATCTTGTTCAAAATATTTAAATCAATTAAAAAGTTCTGCCCAAGCGACTTTTTGAAAGAGAAGCCGTGACGTTCTAGAATTGATTTCGTGCGTTGGATTGTTGCAATGTCTTTCAATGATTTTCCTCCTCTAACTGAGCCAGTGCCCGTTCCCATTCCTCAATCGTGACCCGTAACGCTTCCACGCGCTTTACAAACTGTTTGGCGTTCGGTTCACCGATTCGGAGTAACACGCCGAGCCGTTTACGACGGCGCGCAGCGTCCGCTCCGCCAATCAAATCGGCTTCGAGCACCATCTGGCGGGTGACGAGCGGCATGTCAGTCTCAACTCGCTGTTCATACACCGCTTCGAGTACACGGCGAATCGTTGCCGGTGAAGCATGCTCGACCCCAATCTTGCCACGTTTATCTTTCGCTTCGGCCCGAGGTAAATAGGCATGCTTACATCCTTTAACCTGCTCCTCGACGATGGCCCGGATTCGGTCACCCGGGTAGTCTGGGTCCGTCAAAATGATAACGCCGCGCGTTTCTTGGGCGCGTTTGATTCGTTCGATCGTCTGTTTCGAGACGGCAGATCCGTTCGTTTCAATCGTATCGACGTCATATACTTCTTGAAGCCGCGTCGTGTCATCTCGACCTTCGACGACAATCACCTCTTGTATTTTTTCACGCATCATCGTTTCCTTCTTTCTCTTCTTGCTTCGGGATAACCCAAATCGTGAGCGGCTGACGCCCAAACGTTACCGCTTCTTCTTTCGTGTCCATCATCAAGTCAATTTTATGACCTTTGATCGCACTGCCTGTATCTAAAGCAATCGCCATGCCAAACCCTTCAACGTACACACGTGTGCCAAGAGGAATAATAGCGGGGTCGACAGCAATGATTCGCATCCCTTCATACAAAATCGTATCCGTCACATCATAACCACTACGGGTCAGAACCCTGTCATCAAATGTGACCGTGTCTTCTGCATTGTTCGTATACGCGGTCGCTTCGACGAGAAGTTGTTTCGCGGAAGTGAAGTCCAGCGCATCCTCGGCACGAGGTGTCTCTTCAATCTTAATCTCCGCCTCGTCTCGAAACGGACTCGACGGTTCGGTCGTGGCGGTCGTTTCTTGATTCGTTGCCGGTTCAATCTCCGGTTCGGCCACGACTTTCGTCCCACGTTTAATGATTTGAGGGCGTACGCTTTGTAGCGTTTCCACGCTCGTTTCGGTCCGATTTGTAATTGTACCATTTTCCACTGTCAGTGCATACCGCGTCCGTTCGAGTCCCGGGATGCCGACTTGCACGACTTCGGTCTCTCCAAGTTCGAGCGTATCGTCCTCTTCCATGACGATTTCAAACGGGATGAGACGACTCTCATATTGTACGACGTCTCGACTCACATTGACGCTGATGGTCATTCCATCCCGTACCGGTGTCGTGAGAGCCGGGACGACCGTATCTTGGTCAGAAACCGTCACATTCGCCTCCCGTAACGCCTGTTCGACAGTTTGAGCCATCGTATACAAGGTCTTCGCCTCGTCCCCGACGATGACATCGAGGGCGACGACAGGCTGGTAGCGAATCGTCATCCCTGATGTGACCGGTGCACGTACGCCCGGGTACACGTCGTCCCCTTCGCGTACACTCACTCCATAACGAAGCAACACGTCTTTGACGGTCCGTTCACGCGTCTCGATCGTCTCGACCTGGCCATAACCGATTTGAAGCGACACGGTACGAGCTCGTTCGATATGAATCACTCGATCCGTCGGGACGTCGGCACTTAAGGCGGGAGTCACCATATCCGCCTCGTCGATCACGATACCGGTCTCGTTAAGCACTTCTAGCACCGAATCGCCGCGGCTTTCATGCACGGTTGTCACGCCGTCGTCGACGATGGTGATCGGTTCAGGCTGCATCGCCATATAGGCGAACACTGCCGTCGCTACGACACCAATACTCAAGATGATGCGCCTGAACATCATGGGAGACGGAATAGGCGCTTCGCATTGGCTGTCGTTGCTTCAGCGAGCGCGTCGTAGGACATGTCACGTAGCGATGCAATCTCTTCGGCGACGTACGTGACGTAAGCGGGTTCGTTCCGTTTACCACGGAACGGCGTCGGCGTTAAATACGGGCAGTCCGTCTCGACAAGGAGCCGATCGAGCGGGACTTGTTGCGCCACCGCCTTCGGTACTTTCGCATTCTTGAACGTCACTGGTCCTCCGAGAGAGATATAGAAGTTCAAGCGCAGACAGCGTTCCAACAATTCGACGGACATGCTGTAACTATGGAACACGCCGCCTACCTCTTCGGCATGTTCTTCCTCTAAAATATCGAGCACGTCGGCTGTCGCTTCCCGATTATGAATCACGATGGGCATGTTCGTCCGCTTCGCGATAGCGATTTGTTGCCGGAACACGCGTTGTTGGACATCTTTCTCCGACTTGTCCCAATGGTAATCGAGACCGATTTCCCCGAGCGCCATCACTTTCGGATGAGCCATTAGCGTCTCGATTCTCTTCAAATCAGCATCCGTACAATCGACGGCATCAACCGGATGCCAGCCAACGATGGCATAGATATCCTCATACGTTTCCGCGAGCTCGATTGCCCGCGTGATGGTCGGGTTATCGAATCCGACGACGAGCATCGGGGAAACGCCCGCGGCACGAGCCCGCTCGATCGTCGCCTCGACATCCTCATTGAACTGCTCGGCATTGATATGGGTATGCGTATCAATCAACATGGTGCTTCCTCCTTATATAGACAAAGAGGGAGACCGAAGTCTCCCCCAAACGATTATTTGACGACGGCCCCGTTCGGCATATTCTCAGATACGGTCGCAAGCTCAAGCTTACCGTCTTTATCAGCCGCTAAAATCATCCCTTGTGACAACTCGCCACGTAGTTTGACCGGCTTCAAATTGGCGACGACGATGACTTTCTTCCCGACCAAGTCTTCCGGCGCATACCATTCGGCAATGCCTGAGACGATTTGACGTGTCTCGCTACCAAGGTCGACTTGAAGCTTCAACAGCTTCTTCGCCTTCTTGATTTTATCGGCCTCGACGATTTGACCGACACGGAACTCGACTTGGTCAAAGACGTCGATTGTGATTTCTGGACGGACGTCCTCATCCTCAGCATCGCTCGCCTCCACTTCGGCTTCCTCGACACGTGCTTTCGATGCTTGACGCATCATTTCCTGAATTGCATCGATCTCTTCTTTTACATCACGACGTGGGAAAATCGGTGTCCCGTCGGTGACGACCGCTCCATCGAAGGCCGCAAACGTATCGAGCGCTTCCCATGACATGTCTTTTCCTTCAAGACCGAGCTGGCGGAACATTTCTTTTGGTGCCCGTGTCATGAACGGTTGAATCATGACCGCCACATGGCGAAGTACGCCGGCCAGATGCGTCATCACGGATGCGAGTTCACCACGCTTCGCTTCGTCCTTCGCAAGGACCCACGGTTGCGTCTCATCGATATATTTATTGGCACGGCTCACGAGTTGCCAAATGCTTGTGAGCGCGACGGAAAACTCCATGTGTTCCATGGCCGCTTCCGTCTTCTCTGTCGTCTCGTTGACGACTTGAAGCAACGAGGCATCAAACGCTGTTACATTGCCCGCGTAGGCAGGGATCTCGCCATCGAAATACTTCTTAATCATGGCCACGGTCCGGTTGAGCAGGTTTCCGAGGTCATTGGCAAGGTCAAAATTCAAGCGATCCACAAACGCTTCCGGTGTGAACGTGCCGTCCGCTCCGAATGGAACTTCACGAAGAAGATAGTAGCGGAGTGAGTCGAGTCCGTAGCGATCGATGAGTGGAATCGGATCGACGACATTGCCTTTCGATTTCGACATTTTGCCGTCTTTCATGAGCAACCAACCATGGGCGAAAACTTGTTTCGGTAATGGAAGGTCAAGCGCCATGAGCAACGCCGGCCAAATGATCGTATGGAACCGGACGATTTCTTTTCCGACCAAGTGCACGTCGGCTGGCCAATAGCGGTTGAACAACTCGTCGTTGTCCGACCCATAGCCGAGGGCAGAGATGTAATTCGTGAGAGCATCGACCCATACATACACGACGTGTTTCGGGTTCGATGGCACTTGGACACCCCAGTCAAACGTCGTCCGTGAGACGGCCAAGTCTTGGAGGCCCGGCTTCAAGAAGTTGTTGATCATCTCGGTTTTGCGCGATTCTGGCAAGATGAAGTCAGGGTGCGACTCGAAGTACTCGATTAAACGATCGGCGTACTTGCTGAGACGGAAGAAATAGCACTCTTCGCGTACAAGCTCGACCGGGTGACCGCTGTCAGGGCTCTTCCCATCAACGAGCTGTGACTCCGTGTAATACGTTTCATCAGGGATCGAATACCACCCTTCGTATTCACCGAGATAGATGTCATCGTTTTTCAGAAGCGTCTCGAATACGTGCTCGACGACGGCCTTGTGGCGGGCATCGGTCGTACGAATATAATCATCGTACGAGATTTCAAGACGGTCCCATAACACCTTGATGTCTTTAACGACTTCATCGACAAACGCTTGCGGCGTCACGCCAGCTTCTTTCGCTTTTTCCTGAATCTTTTGACCGTGCTCGTCTGTCCCCGTCAAATAACGGACGTCAAATCCTTTCAGACGCTTATAACGCGCGATAGCATCGCCAGCCACCGTCGTATAGGCGTGACCGATGTGTAGTTTGGCACTCGGATAGTAAATCGGAGTCGTAATATAAAAAGTAGGCTTCGCCATTGTATGTTCTCCATCCTTTCGACATTTGCAATTTCCATTATACACGGTTCGACAAAAGAATTTCCAAACCAATTGTTTGGAATTATTTTGTTATTACCTCATAAAAAATGTTCCAAAAAAACCCTTTCTTTGTTTCATGTCCTAACTTTCGGGGAATTTTAGGTATATATCGTTCTCATATCGCCAATTTTCGAAAATGTAGATTTCCAATAGTAAGCAGTTGACTGCAATTGGAAAGTTTAGTATGCTTTTTGCTGTAGTAACATTGTCGAATTTTGACGACTCATGTCACCAAGAGATTTCGACACCATTGGAGGAGGAAACACAAAATGAAATCTACAGGTATCGTACGGAAAGTTGATGAGCTCGGTCGTGTCGTCATTCCAATCGAATTGCGCCGCACACTCGGGATCGCTGAGAAAGACGCTCTTGAAATCTACGTCGACAACGATCAAATCGTGTTGAAAAAATACAAACCGAACATGACTTGCCAAGTGACGGGCGAAGTATCGGATGACAACTTCAAGTTGGCTGACGGTAAATTGATCCTTTCACCAGAAGGCGCACAACGCGTTCTCGTCGAGTTGAAAAACATGCTCGAAAACTACTACAGCGAAGAGTAAGCAAGGAATTCCTTGCTTACTCTTTTTTGTCGACTTGATGATAGGCGTCGTACACCTCGCCACGTGATAAACCGCGCTCTTTAGCAACTTGTTTGATAGCGGCGTTCGGCTTCAATCCGTCTTCGATATAACGATCGACGTGTTCGAGCGGCGATAACGCCTCCCACCAATCGTGTGTCGGTGCTATTTCCGTCGAACCAGCCACCATGACGACGAACTCACCACGTACCTCACCTTCACACCAAACAAGCGCTTCTTCTACCGTCCCGCGTAAAAACTCTTCAAACGTTTTCGTCAACTCTCGTCCGAGAACGAGTTGCCGATTGCCGAACGCGTCCTGAATCCCGGTCAGCATCTCTTTTAACCGATGTGGCGCTTCATAAAAAATGATGGTGCCCGGTTCATATTGCAAAGAAGATAACACATCGAGCCGCTCTTTCTTTTTACGTGGCAAGAATCCGTAATACAAAAACCGCTCGGTCGCAAGACCAGAGGCGACAAGAGCCGTCAACGCCGCGTTCGCTCCAGGGAGCACGACGACAGGGAGCTTCGCTTCAATGGCCAACCGCACGAGGTCACTCCCCGGGTCCGAGATCCCCGGCATGCCCGCGTCTGAGACGACGGCGACTGATTTGCCGGCCTCGATATCTTCGATTAAGCGCGGGCCACTCACGTGCTTATTGTGCTCATGGTAGCTGACTAGTTTCGTCTCAATGCCGAAATGGCGACAGAGCTTCATCGTTTGACGCGTATCCTCAGCCGCGATCAAATCGACCTCACCTAGAATCCGGACCGCTCGGTACGTCATATCTTCTAAGTTTCCGATCGGCGTTGGCACCACGTAGAGCGTAGGCCCGTCAGTCTGATAACTTTTCTGTGAGTTCATTACTCGTTCCCTCCATCAATTGCTGTTTTTGAGCCCGAGTGAGTTGTTTGATGGACCATTCGTACTGCATGGCTTCACGTTTGGTCGCAAACGACCTGACATATCGTAACGTCACCGGGAGACGCGCTCGCGTATATTTCGCACCTTTACCGCTGTTGTGCACGTCCATCCGCTTATCTACATCCGTCGTATATCCGGTATAGTATGTGCCATCGCTACACTCGAGAATATAGGCAAAGTGCTTACGCATCGAGGATGGCCCGCATGTCACTCGTGTACGTATCATCTTCCTCATAGACGACAAACGGAGGTAAGATTGTGAGCCCTGCTTTTCCATCTTTCGACCCCTCTATTAAAAGTGTATTTGCGTCTCGGCCTTGTTTCGGGTAAACGAGTTGCATTCGTTTCGGTTCAATCCGATACGCCCGCATGAGCGTTAGAATATCGAGTAATCGCTCTGGTCGATGGACGAAGGCTACCTTCCCACCCGGCTTGACGAGTTGACTGGCTGAGCGGATACAGTCTTCTAACGTGCAAAGCACTTCATGACGTGCAATCGTATGATGTTCATTTTGATTACGGAGCGAAGTTTCGTTTGCTAAAAAATAAGGTGGGTTGCACGTGACAACGTCATAACGAGCATGCCCTAGTACGCTGGTCGCATGTTTCACATCGCCTTCAAGGATGTGCAGTCTGTCACTTAAATCGTTAACGGCAATGCTTCGATTCGCCATATCAACGAGACGGGGCTGGATTTCAAGTCCTGTCACCGTTCCTTTCGTCCGATACGATAAAAAGAGCGGAATAGCCCCCGTACCGGCGCATAAATCAACGAGTCTCCCTTTTTGAATCGGGACCCACACAAATTCGGCCAGCAACACCGCATCCAATGAAAATGAAAATACATCATCACTTTGAATGATTTTTCCGGGACGTCCTAACAAATCATCAAGACGTTCACCTTGTTTTACAGTCACGCCATTTCCCTCCTACATAACGTACAAAGGCGACGGACGAGTATATACCCGTCTATCGCCCCTTATTAATGTTTATTTAGCATTGACATACAGAAGAGACAATCCCCGTCTTTTCTGACTTGTCCATAGTGCAAATTGCAGATATGAAACCCTTCTTGGTATAACGCCGCCAAGTTATTTTGTCCTTTTCCGGACAAGGCAATTTGAGGATCTCCGTTAGGTGTCTCGACTTCTGCGAGTTGTTCTACTTTTTCGCGCAGATGATGGTTCTCGAGATACATGTGTTGGTTTTCTTCGAGCAAATAGGCGAGTTGCTCTTTGAGCACCCCTAAATGCTCCGTCAACAATTGCATCTGTTGCTCGATCGCATCGACCCGCATCATGACTTCCTTTTTATCCATTCTTTCCACTGCTCAGCACCCCATCACTGTTTCGACGGTTTTCGTTTGACTGCACCGACTTCGACGAGTTCGTCGATTGTATACGTCACAACACGGGTCCGATCATTCAACTCGACTTGAATCAATTGATCCAAGATGTTGAGACCGATGACACGTCCGTCACCTTCTGGAATTTTGATTCGTTTTCCGACGTCTGGCAAATCCCGCTTTAATTCTTCATACGTATCGTTCTCGTATTTTAGACAGCACATGAGACGACCGCATACACCGGAGATCTTGTTCGGGTTCAAGGATAGGTTCTGATCCTTGGCCATCTTAATGGATACCGGTTCAAATTCCCCTAAGAACGAGGAGCAACACAACACACGGCCACAAGGTCCGATTCCGCTCAGCAGTTTCGCTTCATCTCGAACCCCGATTTGGCGAAGCTCGATTCGAGTCCGAAACACACTCGCTAAATCTTTAACGAGCTCACGGAAATCAACACGGCCTTCTGCCGTGAAATAAAAGATGACTTTATTACGATCGAATGTATACTCAACATCTACTAACTTCATCTCAAGTCGATGTTCACGAATTTTTTCTTCACAGACGGCGTGAGCGTCAAAAGCGGCCAATCGATTATCTTGTACGATTTCGGCATCTTTTTGATCAGCGACACGAAGGATTGTCTTTAGCGGTAAAACCACTTCGTCTTCACCTAGTTGTTTACCAACTTGGACGATTTCACCGTACTCGATGCCTCGTACCGTCTCTACGATGACATGGTCCCCACGTTCAAGCGTTGCTTCGCCTGGTGAAAAGTAATAGATTTTTCCCGCTTCTTTAAAACGGACTCCGACTACTTCAAGCACGCTCTCCTATCCTTTCTGCAAATCGAACGTTAACCGTTCGAACGTTAATTGAGGATTGACGTTTGCCTCTAGTCGTCGAATCGCCTCATGGACAGATTCAATAGCATGGACGATTTTATGAACCGGACGATTTTTTACAAACGCAGTATATAGCGCTTGTTCTTTCGTAAACAACTCCGGAACATAGTCTGTTCGCACTTTGAAGTGGAGCGCTTGCTCCAACCAATTTCCGAACAGCTCGAGACCGACTCGCAATTCATTCCGCCCTTTAAAATGACCGAGCCATTTTTCTTGGGCGAATAAAAGCAATTCTTGCGGGCGTTTTGTCAATACTTCAACTAATTGTACCACTAGCCCATACGCCTGTACAAACCAGTCGTTGTGAAGCGCCTCACGCGCGTCTTCGAATTTCGGATATGTCTCTAAAGCAAGACGCGCTAAATCGCTCGTACATTGCACGTCTGCGACCAACGTTTCCACAAGCCGTTCTCGATCAATCGGTCGGAATACTAAATGCTGAGCTCGCGAACGAATCGTCGGTAAGAGAAGTTGTGGCTGAGTTGTTACCAAGATGGCTAGTTTCCCTACACCTGGCTCTTCAAAGAACTTCAATAGGCTGTTGGCGGCTTGTGGCGTCATCTTATGGGCTTGGTGAATCACATACACTTGACGGTCACCTTCTGCACCACGTAAAGACAAGTCACTCAATAACTGTTGCACCTGTTCTTTCTTAATGCTGGCTCCATCCGGTTCGACTTCCATGTAGTCGACAAGGTTTCCCGAATCCATTCGTCTACAGTTTCGACAGTTACCGCAGGGTTCTACCCCGTCAGGCGACTCGCAAAAAAGGGATTTCGCAAACAGCTGTGCCGTTTCAATCAAGTACGGTTCATAGTCACCTGAAAAGATATATGCATGACCGACCTTTTGAGCAACGATCGAGTTTTCAATCACTTTCGCAATAACCGTTTGAGATTTTGATAACTCCTGAAAACTCATGTTCGTGACCGTCCCCATTAAAACTGATGAAATCCTTCAATCGGCAAGACAAACACAGTCGCTCCGCCAACTTGGACTTCTACAGGATAAGGAATGTATGAATCAGCGTGTCCACCCATCGGTGAAATCGGCGTGATCATTTGATCCCTGCTCGAGCAGTTTGATTTGATTAACGCAAGTAGGTCATCTAACCGCTCTTTCGGTACACCAATCATAAACGTGGTGTTTCCTTCTTTCAAAAAACCTCCCGTTGTGGCTAATTTCGTTGCACGGAAGTCCTCTTCAATCAAAGCATCTGACAAGCGGGCACTGTCCTTATCATGTACAATCGCGATTACCATCTTCATCATTGCATCACTCCTCTTTCTTTTAATCGTTCTAACGTAATATCTAACACTTCATCCTGAATGGTTTCAATCGAGGCGTTCGCATCAATACGTACCATTCGTTCTGGATGTTGCTCTAATAATATTTGAAATCCTTCGTATACGCGTTGATGGAAAGACTCATCACGGCTCTCGATTCGATCTAATTGGCCTCTATCTTTCATGCGATGGCTCGCTTGATCCGGGGTCAAGTCAAAGAGAAACGTCAAATCTGGTTTGATCCCAGCAGTCGCCCAGTCGTTTAACGACAAAATTTGTGACAAATCATATTGGAGCCCATAGCCTTGATACGCAATCGAGGCATCCACAAATCGATCACATACGACAACTGCTCCACGGTGGAGAGCCGGTCGAATCACTTGATCAATGTTTTGAGCTCGGGATGCGGCATAGAGCATCATTTCGACTCGAGGCGTCATCTCATCATGTTCTGGCGAGAGCAAGACTTCTCGAATACTGTTTCCGACCTTCGTTCCCCCTGGCTCTCGGGTGACGACCACTTCATACCCTTGTTCAGTCAATGACTGAACTAACAATTGTAGCTGTGTTGTTTTCCCAGAACCATCTGGTCCTTCCACAGTAATAAACATACCTTTCACGCTTAAAACTCCTCTACGATAACATCAATTTGTTTCATCATAACATGTCTACTTGCCTGCAGGTTCCGTCCTAATGAAATCCATTCATTCAAAACTCGGATTTTCTCGTCTGTGATGACTTCTCCTCTTAGAATCCAAGGAATCCCCGGCGGATACGGAATAACGGTCTCTGCCGCAACAGAACCAATCGCTTGCTCAAACGGTAGACGTTCAATATCAGCGTCGTCCGATATAGAACGCAACAACGAAACGCGTTCAGTCATCGGGTAAGGATAGATTGTCTCATCTTCAACAATGAGCGGGACGTGCTGCGATGCATTTTTAATCAGTTTGACCCAATGTTGAATCTCTTGGCTTTTTAATTCCCTTAACGGCAAGCAGAATAACACGTGATCTTCTGCAGCCAGTTCCACGTCAATCCCGATTGACGCTAAATGCTGGCTAAAGATCAGACCATTTTTAGGGTATGTTAACACAGTCATCTTGGTGAAGTCATCGCCCACTTTGATTGAAAACCCAGCACGTCTCATTTCCATGATGAATGAAAAATGACTCGTTTGAATATGAGTCCAATCTCGGTCACTCAAGTTTTCGAGGTACTCTCGGGCGTAATCAAGCGAGGCCATAATCAAGTAAGATGGGCTAGATGTTTGGAAAGATGAAAGCGCATGAAAGAGACGTTTTTCATCGATTTCTTCTTTATAATGAATCCATGCCCCCATCGTGAGAGCGGGCAATGTTTTGTGGGCTGATTGTACGACTGCGCTAGCTCCTTCGAAAATAGCGGATCGCTTTGGAAATGTAGGATGAATCAAATGAGCGCCATGTGCTTCATCAACTAAGAGAAGAATATGCAACGAACGCAAATAAGCACTGATCTCCGGGATGTTTGCCATATCTCCGTAATAAGTAGGAGACGTCAGTAGGAGGGCTTTCCCACCTGGGTACTGCGTGACAGCATCTTGAATTGTTTCTAATGTGACGACAGTCGGTAAACTGCTCCCCCTATCTAATTCAGGAGTGAGTAAAATGGGTTCTAAACCGAGCCACTCAATGGCGTTCCAAACCGATTTGTGGGAATTACGTTGTACATACACTCGTTCTCCCCGTTTTACGGTTGCTGCTAATAGACTCCAATTCCCTGCAGTAGAGCCATTTACCAACCATTTGCTTTTACTCTGGTAAAGGGATCCTAATGCCTTTTCACCTTCTAAAATAATACCTTCCGCATGGTGTAAATCATCCAAGTGACCAAGCTCTGTTAAGTCATATGGCATAATTTTTTGGAAGGCCGTCGGAAGCTTTTCATCTCTCACCGTTCCATTGTGATGGCCAGGTACATGAAAAGAAACCCGTCCTTCTCGCACATGTTGCTCAAGCGTCTCCATAAATGTAAAAGGATTATGTTTAGGTTTTCGAGTCATTTAGACACCTTCCCATCCGAATTAAATACGACATATATATACAAAAAGAGACGACCAAGCGGATGCTTGATCGTCTTTCGCGTTGGCCTGGCAACGTCCTATCCTCACAGGGGGAGACCCCCAACTACTTTCGGCGCTGAAGCGCTTAACTTCCGTGTTCGGCAT
>NZ_JACSLO010000017.1:0-40755 GCF_018618195.1 Exiguobacterium sp. s7
AAAGAAGGGGTCCGGTCACCGAAAATCGGTGACCGGACCCCTCTTTTTGATTGAAATACTTTAGAACTGGCTAGTTATGTCCCAGCCTCTTTCGCTGTGTATGTTGTAATTGTTGTTCAAATCGAAGTTGGACTAGTTCTGCTGCCGGTGCCATTCGTTCGATGAACGAATCTAAACGTTTCGCAGTGTCTCGATCTGATTCCTTGAACACGCGCATCGTTGTTCACCTCATTGATCATTGTTATGTTGCTTCTACAACAATGATTCCCGAGGGCATGATAGCGTAAACCTCGATTACCCGAGGAATGTGCCGAGTTCTTCTTTTGGAAGGATGTTCCCGACATAAAAGTCGCCGAACTCGCCATATTTGGCACTGACTTCATCAAAACGCATCTCATAGACGATCTTCTTGAATTGGAGCGAGTCTTCCGCGAACAAGGTGACGCCCCATTCCCAACCGTCGAAACCGGTCGAGCCGCCGATGAACTGTTGAATCTTACCGGCATAGCTGCGGCCGATCATGCTGTGGCGATACATGAGGTCTTTGCGCTCATCCATCGACAACGTATACCAGTTGTCCCCATCGCGACGAGCCTTGCTCATCGGGTAGAAGCAGATGTGGGCCGCTTTCGGGAGTGTCGGATAGAGGCGGGCCCGAATGTGAGGGTTCTCGTACGGGTCACCGTCTCCAGAACCTCGGTACATGCCGAGTTCGATGACAGACACGTATGAATAGCTTGGAATCATGTAATCGTATAATTTCGTCTTCCGAAGAGCGAGTTCGACTTGCTCGAGCTCTTTGAACGTCGGACGAAGGACCATCAAGACGACGTCCGCCTTTTGACCAAGGATCGAGTAAAAGGCATGGCTTCCTTCACCGCGTGTCTCGACATCTTCGAGTGAGCCGAGGAAGGCGACGAACTCGTCAATCATCTCTTGACGGGCGGTTGGGTCGACTGCTTTTAAACGAGTCCAATCGATGGAGCGGAAATCATGGAGCGTATACCAACCGTCTAACGTGGCGGCTGCGTGTTGCGTATCGGTTGTCGGTGTTGGTGCTGGACGTTCTGACATTAAAAAAACTCCTTTCGAGACTAGGCTTCGCTGACTATTTTACCATACACGAATCACCGCCTGGCAAATTTGACGCCGTTGTGAGGGTAGTCACACTTCGAGCCGGGTAAAGAGGTAAAGAGCAGTTTTTATGAAAACGGCTTCACAACGGGCTGTATCAGTCGAAAACGACAAACTGTTCTATCCATATAATGATTGATTTCAAGCGATTTATGACGAAATGGGCAGAATAGTTTATTTTAAAAAACGTACTGTGTATAATAAAACTCGCATATGGACGAGAGCGTCCGAGAGAGAAAAAATCCAATTTCTTCTAATCGAAAAGGAGTTCATTCACTATGAAACTATTTGACACGTTGAAACAAAAAGTCAGCCCGATTCGCCCGACCATCGTCTTCCCAGAAGGCGTTGACGAGCGCGTCCTCGGCGCCGCTGTTCGTTTGAAGAATGACGGCATGGTCGAACCAATCGTCATCGGACCAAAAGCTGAGCTTGAAGCGGTCGCTGCGAAGCATGGCTTTGACATCTCAGGTTTGACGCAATACGACCCAGCGACGTACGAAGACATCGACACACTCGTCGAGTCGTTCGTAGAACGCCGTAAAGGTAAAGCGACACCGGAACAAGCACGTGAATTGTTGTCGTCAGACGTGAACTACTTCGGTACGATGCTCGTCCACACAGGAAAAGCAGAAGGTCTCGTCTCAGGCGCGATGCATGCGACAGCCGACACGGTTCGTCCGGCCCTTCAAATCATCAAGATGCAAACAGGCATCAAAAAGACGTCAGGCGTCTTCATCATGGTACGTGACGACGAGCAGTACGTCTTCTCGGACTGCGCGATCAACATCGCACCGGACGCGGCTGACCTCGCCGAAAACGCCTACTTGTCAGCGTTGACAGCGAAGACGTTCGGCATCGAGCCGCAAGTCGCGCTCCTCAGCTTCTCGACAAAAGGTTCAGCGAAGTCGCCAGAGACGGAGAAAGTCATCGAAGCGACACGTCTCGCCAAAGAGAAGGCACCGAACCTTCCAATCGACGGCGAACTTCAATTCGATGCGGCGTTCGTCCCGAGCGTGGCGGCGAAGAAAGCACCAGGCTCTGAAGTGGCCGGAAATGCGAACGTCTTCGTCTTCCCAAGCCTCGAAGCCGGAAACATCGGCTACAAGATGGTTCAACGTTTCGGCGGATTCGAAGCGATCGGACCGATCCTTCAAGGTCTCAACAAGCCAGTCAACGACTTGTCGCGTGGCTGTAACGAAGAGGACGTCTATAAATTGACGCTCATCACAGCGGCACAAGCGATCGACGAGCGCAACGAAGCGTAAGTCAAAAGCATCCTTCCTGAGCGGGGGATGCTTTTTTTGTGGTCCCATTGTAAACTATTGGAAAAGGGGGCGAGGAAATGGATGAAGTGGAAGGCATCATCACATTGCCGGAAGGGCATCGGTACGCCATGTTCGGTGGCGGAGATGATTATCCGATCAAAACGTATTACGAAGGGGTGTTCGAAACAGTATTCGTCGTGTTTCATCCGTTTCTAGTCCCGAAAGACGACCCGACCGCGGTTGACCGTTATGTCGAGATGGATAAAAACGAGGTCGAACAGCAATTTCGGGCCATCACATGGGCAGATATGCGTCGCCGACTTGGCTTCGATGACATCAAACGCATCGATCACGCGCTTCGGACGATGATTGGGGCGCTGAAACCGCACGCCGAAGATCAAGAAGGTGCGAATCGAATCATCGAATTTTGCGATAGCGAGAACGTAATTCCACCGGGCGAAGGGGAACTGTCTGATCTTTTAGAGAATCAGATGTTACGAGCACTTCTTGAGATGGGAGAAGAGTGGATGTGGAGCGGGGACGAGTTCTGCACGGAACGGCATCTTATCAACATTCGGGAGACGCTAACCTCCGATACGTGGGGGATGCGGCATCGGACGTTCTTTGGACATCAACATGATTGGCTCATCGTACCGCCTTGGGATAGCCATTTCACGTTGATTTGCGGCAGCCGAGCATGGGCCGAGCAGGTGGTCGAGCGGTGCGAACTCGAAGGGTTCTATTGTGATGAAAACACGACAATCAATTGGAGTTTGTTTCATCGAAAACTGAGGTAAACTAGTAAGGGACAACACTTTTAAGGGGGAACCACCATGCAAAACATCCACGCAACCGAATTACGTGAAAAACTCGAGAACGGCGAATCGCTCCACATCATCGACGTCCGCGAACAAGATGAGTACGATGCGGGTCATATCCCGAACGTACCGCTCTATCCGCTGTCTGAATTTCCTGGCGTGACGGACAAGCTCGCGAAAGACAACGTCTATCACGTCATCTGTCGCTCAGGCGGCCGCAGTGTGACAGCATGTGATTATTTGGAGTCAGCAGGCTACAAGGTCATCAACGTCGAGGGCGGCATGCTCGCTTGGGACGGTGACGTCGAAGCGTGATGCTCGACAATCCATGGGTCGTCATCCCGCTGTTGATCGCGCTCTACTTGACCGTCTACACGTTCGTCAAACGAGTCGATGGGGACAAGTGGCGGCTCGTCTGGGCGGTCTGGATCATCGTCATCGTCATGATGTTGACGATTCGACTCGTCCAAAGCCTATAGAAAAACGAGTGAAGCCCGCGTAGGCTTCACTCGTTTTTAGTTATCGCGCTTATCAAATGTGATCGAAGCGATCGCATCGTGTTGGTGAATCGACTCTTCGTTGCGGCATTCGACGAAGAAATTGACGACTTGTTTCATTTCGTACAAGTCAGCCGCGATCAAGCGGACCATGTCTTCAACGAAACGCGGGTTTTCGTACGCAATTTCTGTCGCACGTTTCTCGTCCGGACGTTTGAGGACAGGGTGAAGCGGGGCCGATGCGTTCGACTCAGCTGCCTCAAGAAGCGCGAGACGCCAGTCGAAACCGTCGAGCGATGCTTCATCGAGACCGGCTTCGATCGTGATGTAGCCGCGTTGGTTGTGGGCACTGTATTCACTGATTTCTTTCGAGCATGGGCAGAGCGTCGTCACGTTGATGACGAGACCGACCGTCACGCTCGCCATACCTGTCTCTAAGTTATACGTCACGTTGTGCATGACGTCCGCGTTCATAAGACCGCTGAGACCTGTCGCCGGGGCTTTGCGGCTAAAGAACCATGGGTAACGGACCGTCAATTGACCTTCCGTCTGTTCCATGCGCTCGGCGAGTTCTTGCGCGAACTCGATGAGCGAGCGGTTCGATAACGTCCAGCCTTGCGTATGGTACGCGTCGAGCTGTTCTGTGAGACGCGACATGTTGATGCCTTTACGGTCTTGGACGAGCGATGTCGTCAACTCGAATGTGGCGACCGTCGCTTGGATGCCGTCTGGCGTCTCGATGTTGACCGGGTGTTTGACGTTTGAGATGCCGACGCTGTCGAGCGCGAACAAGAAGTTTTTTGGTGTGTTTTGTAGATCGACCATTTTATCTTTTTCAGTTGGCTTCGTGCCTTTGATCGGCGGGACCGAACCGAATAATTTATGTCGTTCTGCTTTAGTAGGTAAAGCGACATGGCTTGTAGACATAATCGGATTCTCCTTTTTTGAGAGGGCAAATGACTGCCACTCGTTCTTGTTAGGATTTTATCACGAAATGTACATCGACCGGGTACCATTTTGCTCTTTGAACATGCTTTGAACGTGCTCACAAATGAAAAAACTTCAGCAATTGAAGAAAAGAAGATTGATTTCAATCTAAATGGGGAATAAAATGTTCCTGTGAACTTAAAATATAGATCACTGTTAAATATGAAGGAACACAACAGAAAAAGGGGATGTTTTAATGGATTGGCAGTTAATCCTGCAGTACGCCTGGATCATCGTCGTACTCGTCGGTCTTGAAGGGCTGCTTTCTGCAGACAACGCGCTCGTCTTGGCGGTCATGGTCAAGCACTTGCCACGGACAGAGCAGAAGAAGGCACTATTTTACGGATTACTCGGAGCGTTCGTTTTCCGCTTCATCGCTTTGTTCTTGATCTCGTTCTTGATCAACGTCTGGCAAGTCCAGGCGCTCGGTGCGCTTTATTTGATCGGGATGAGTGCGCGGCATCTGTATATGACCTATAAGGCCCGTAAGATGGATCCGAAACAAGACCTCGCCGCTGAGGCGAAAGAAGAGACGGCCATCACGGAGAAGCCGGTCACGAAGAAAGAGTTCTGGTGGACGGTTGCTAAAGTCGAGTTCGCCGATATCGCCTTCGCGGTCGATTCGATTCTCGCAGCAGTCGCGCTCGCGGTCAGCTTGCCGCCACTCGGGCTCGGTGAGATCGGCGGCATCGACTCTGGTCAGTTCTTCGTCGTCTTGACAGGTGGACTCATCGGGGTCATCTTGATGCGTTTCGCCGCACGTATTTTCGTCAAGTTGTTGCATCAACGCCCATCACTCGAAACAGCTGCTTTCATCATCGTCGGCTGGGTCGGCGTGAAGTTGACGGTGCTCGTCCTCGAACACCCTGGCTTCAAGAAATTGATTGCCGGCACACCGTTCGAATTCATGGGTCTTCCGGACGGATTCGTCCACTCGACGGCGTGGACCGTGTTCTTCTGGTCGGTCATGGTCGGGATCGCGGCATGGGGTTGGTTCTCTTCAAAACCGACAGCCGCTGCCAAACATTAAAAAATGGTCTCTCGCCTTTGTGCGAGAGACCATTTTTCATGCTGTCACGTCTTGTTTCTCGTAAATCGGCACCCATCCCTCGGTCGTCACAAAGATGCGGACGGCGACGACTTTGCGGTCGTCTTGGAGCGTGAAGTAGTGGCGTGTGTTCACCGGCACCGAGATGAGGTCACCCGGGTTAAGCTCGATGTTGAAGTAGCCGCGCTCGGCGTCATCGATGGCGAAGATGCCATGGCCACTGACGATGAAGCGGACCTCGTCATCTGTGTGATGATGTTCCTTTTGGAAGTTGACGAGCAGTTCGTCCAAGTTCGGCGTCGCATCCGACAACGAGATGACGTCTGCCGTCTCATAGCCACGGCGCTCCGACACGTCACGAATCTCGTCACGGAACGTCGACAAGATCGCTTGTTTGTCCTCGTCCGTCAACTGATAGTTCTCTTGCAGGTTTTCCGGGAGCTTTGTGATATCCCACTGCTCATTTAAAATCCCGCGTGACTCTAAAAAGGCACTCACTTCAGTTTGATCGACGTAACGTTCTTCGGTTTGTTGGAAATAGACAGTTGCCATGGTTGGTTCCTCCTTATGAATGGACGCCTAGGGCGCGTAGTTTTAACGTATAGCTGAACAAGAACTCGTAAGCCTCTAAATAACGTTTGGCCGCGGCCGGGGTCTCGCCCCAGACGGTGATGCCGTGATTGCGGATGAGGACGGCGCCGGCGTTTGCCCGGATATGAGGGGCGAAGGCGGCTGCGAGCGTCGGGATGTCCGCATGGTTCTCGATAATCGGTACGCGGACGACCGCATCCTCGTCCCAGAAGCCGAGCGCCTTGATGATCTCTTGGCCGGTGAAGACGACTTCGCCGGTGGCGGCATGGAGCTCGGAGATGACATTATTGTCGACCGTATGGACGTGGAGCGAACACGTCGCGTCCGTCCGATTGAACACTTCGACGTGAAGCAGCGTCTCGGCGGATGGACGACCGTTCTGTTTGCCAATCAAGCGTCCGGCCGCATCGACGTGAACAAAGTCGTCCGGTGTTCGTTTTCGTTTATCGCGTCCGCTCGCCGTGACGAGAAATTCGAGCGGGTCATCGGAAACGCGAATCGCCAAATTCCCACTCGTTCCGGGGAACCAGTCGCGGGCGGCGAGTTCGTCTTTAATGTCGGCCAGTTCGAGCCAACGTGCGGCAAGGCTCATACGGCAACCTCCTTCAAGTGATGGGTGATGTCGTCAAACGTCTCGAACGGGGCGTAACGGATGCCTGCGTCTTCGCAGAGCGTGATGAGTTGACCTCGGGCGTAGACGAAGTCGGCACGCTTCGCGACCTCGAAGTCGGTCACCGAGTCGCCGATGACAATCAAGCGATCGGCGGGATTGACAAGGCGGCGAGCGAGCGTCGGCTTGCAACAGCCGCAATCGTTCGTACATTGTTCATCGCAAGCGTGCGGCCAAGCGACGGTGACCGTCTCAGCGGAGAAGTCGGCGACGTTGCAGTAGATATGCTCGGGGGCGACATGCCCGTCCAAGACCGGTTGCACGAAGAAGTCCATCCCGCCGCTGACGACGTCAAACTTCCAGCCATGGACCCGAACTTCTTCTAAAAATGCCGGGAACCCTTGGCGGAGCGTGATGCGCTCCAACAAATAATCACGGTAAGCCGGGGCGGCCTCGCTCGGCAACAGTCGAAACATTTGACCGACCCCGGATCGGATGGAAATCCGTTGCTCGAGGACCGCGTCTTTCAACTCGACCCAAGCCGGCGGGGCGAACGCCTTCATCAACGCGATGATATTGTCTTCCGCCGTAATCGTCCCGTCAAAGTCGCAGAGGATATGGGCCGTCATCGTGACGCCCACGCCTTCAACGCGGTATCGAGCTCGTCCGTCTGCCCTTCGGTTTGACCGAGTACGTGAGCGATGGCTTGTCGGAACGCACGAGCCCCGGCGGCTGCACCGTCCGGATGACCGTGAATGCCACCGCCGGCGTTGATGACGACATCCGTCCCGAAGTCCCGAATGATATCGGCGACGAGTCCCGGATGAATCCCCGCGGACGGGACCGGCAAAATCGGCTTCGACCAATGTGGTTCGGCACTCTGGTCACGAATCACGAACGCCTCGTCGCGCGGTGTCGCAAGTGAGCCGTACGGTGACGGGAAGAGCGTCAAATCGGCCCCGGCGAGGCGAGGGAGTTTACCGAGCAAAAGCGAATGACTGATTGATCCGGTCAAGGCGCCGGCAAAGGCCGGATGTGCCAAGATCGGGACGTGGATATCCGGATCGTTCGCGAGTTCGCGCAGTGCGTCGAGACCGTACGTATAGACGTTGAACAGGAGCGCCGTCGCACCGGCCTCGATGAGACGGAGCGCCTGGTCACGCAGACCGAACACGGGGCCGCTCAGCGTGATGGCGTACAGGACGCGTTTCCCGGTCGCCTCGAAGTGGGCTTGAATGACGTCCGCTCCGATCCGGGCCCGTTCAAGCGACGGGGTGAGCGGGTTGTCGTATAAAATCTCGTCGTCTTTGACGATATCGATGCCACCGGCGAACTGATCGCGGAGTTGCTGCTCGAGAAACGCGAGGTCACGGCCGATGACGCCTTTGAAGATGCTCATGACGAGCGGGCGATCCTGAACGCCGAGCAACTCACGAATCCCGTCGACACCGAACTTGGCGCCTTTGAAATCAGAGGCGAGCGTCTCCGGCAACGTCAAATCGATTAATCGGACCGAATCATCGAGGGACAGTTTCCCGAACGTCGTCGTCAAGATGGATGAAAAGTCAGGGCTGACATTATGTAACGGATAGCGGATTGTGAAGCGGCTCGTCGTGTCCGTATGTGTGGTTGATACGACCTCACCTCGGAACGCCTGTAACTGCTCTTGCTCTAAGTGAGGCAAGTCCGTCCATGTGCCGACGGTCAGCTCGAGGGCGATCTTGTTGGCGACGGTCGCGACCGCGTCCGTCCGTTTGATTTCATATGTGGCAGTGATACTCATATGGTTCCTCCTTCCAGGCAAACAAAAATGACCCCATGCCGAGGCAAGAGGTCATCATAAAAAAATGAACTCTTATCTCTCAGCTTACGCTGCAAGAATTAGCACCGTGCCATCTCTGGTCGGTTGCTGCGACATCATCGGGCTTGTCCCTCCGTCTGCTCTTGATAAGAATGTGATTTGAAGTTGTGAAATTTAATTGAATTTTTGCACAGAATCATCACGTCGTCAATTCCTTTTTTTCCAAAAAAAATATTTTGGAAAGTTGTTTCCATATATGCACAAAAAAAGACGGAGGTGCACCGAGAAAATGACGTTGACAATTGTGACGTCGAGTCCGTAATATTCAGCACATAAGTTCACCGAATCGAATAAACCACTCTTATCGCGAGTTGGCAGAGGGAATTGGCCCGATGACGCCGCAGCAACCGACCACTAGGCACGGTGCTACATCCACCAGACGAATGTCTGACAGATGAGAGGAACAACCAGTTTGGCTGTGCCTCTTTCTCGCGGAGAAAGGGGCTTTTTTTGTGGGCAACGTACAGGAAGGGGAAAACATCATGTCATATCAACCATTTACAGAACAGACCGTCGTCGAGCATGTGAAAACGTTGGGGTTAATCGAAGACGGAGGCATCACGCATTGCGAGGAGATCGGGGACGGCAATTTGAACCTCGTTTTCCGCATCCGACAAGGCGAAACGAGTCTCATCGTCAAACAAGCGCTCCCGTATGCGAAAGTCGTCGGCGAAAGTTGGCCACTCACACTTGAACGGGCGTGGATCGAGCAGTTGGCATTGCGCGAATTCGCCAACGTCGTCCCTCGTTTCGTTCCAATCGTGCTTGGTAGTGACCGCACGCTCGCCTACACGATTTTAGAGGACCTGTCAGATTTTGAGATCGTTCGGACAGGCTATTTGGAAGGGAAAACGTATCCTGAACTGGCCCGCCATGTTGGTGAATTTTTAGGCGAGACGCTGTTCGCGACGTCGGATTACGCGGCCGGACCGATTGCGAAGAAGCGGATTGAACGTGACTATTACAACCCAGAACTGTGTGACATCACCGAGAAACTCATCTTCACCGACCCGTTCAAAGACGCGGAGTCGAACAACATCGAGACGGCGCTGCGAGAAGATGTCGAACGCCTTTGGCAAGACCAAGCGCTCAAAGTCGAGGTGACGAAACTGAAAGTCGGCTTTGTCACGAAACATGAGGCACTCCTACACGGCGACCTACATACGGGGAGCATCTTCGCGACTCAACAAGAAACGAAGATTATCGATCCAGAGTTCGCGTTTTACGGACCGTTCGGCTTCGACCTCGGCCAAATCATCGCCCATTTGACGCTGTCGACGTTCCATGACCCGCTCAAACGCTTCGAGCGTTTCACGGACGTCTTGACGGTGTGGGAGACGTTTGAGAAGACGTTTCGGGCCAATTTTGAACGCGCCGTCGAGCCGTTCAACACGGACGGTTTCGTCGACGAGTTGTTGCGGACGATTTTCAGCGACACGATCGGCTACGCCGGTTGCGAACTCATTCGCCGTGCCGTCGGACTGGCCGGTGTCGCCGATCTCGAGACGTTGCCGGAAGCGACGCGGCTCGAACGAAAACGTGACGCGCTCTCCCTCGGGACGGCGCTCATTAAAGAACGCCACAGCGTCGAATCGATTGACGACTTGGTGACACTCCTGTCGGGGGTGCGCGTATGACGGTCCAAAACATCCGTTTCCATTCACAGACAGACGAACTCATCGTATTGGATCAGACGTTGTTGCCGCATGAAGAGCGGTACGTGACGATTGAGACGCTCGAACAGGCCGAACATGCCATCGAGACGCTCCAAGTCCGCGGCGCCCCGGCCATCGCATACTTCGGGGCGTTCGTCCTCGCCAAAGAGGCGGGCCGGTTAGTCGACGATCCGGACTTTACGCGTCGGCTCGACCTCGTCGGACGCCGCTTGATCGCGACCCGGCCGACGGCGGTCAATCTGCAAAACGTGATCGAATCGCTCCTTGATTTAAATGTCGGGGACGACTTCGAGGCGATTGCCGAGGAAATCAAACGCCGCGCCATCGCTTTGTACGACCGGGACGTCGATACGTACCGGGCCATCGGCGAGCATGCACTGACGGTGTTGCCGGCCGGGGGGAACGTGTTGACGATTTGCAACGCCGGTGCCATCGCGACATCGCGTTATGGGACGGCGCTCGCCCCGTTTTACGTTGGAAAAGAACGCGGTGTATCCTTCAACGTCTTCGCCTGTGAGACGCGGCCGCTCCTGCAAGGGGCACGCCTCACCGTCTGGGAGCTCGACCGGGCCGATATCGACGTGACGCTCATCACTGACAATATGGCGGCTTGGACGATTCAGTCGAAACGAGTCGATGCCATCATCGTCGGAGCCGACCGCATCACACGGACGGGGCACGTCGCCAATAAAATCGGGACGTTGCAGCTCGCCGTCCTCGCCAAGCATTACGGCATTCCGTTCTACGTCGCTGCGCCGCATTCGACGTTCGATTTGACGGCGGATGACACGATTGAAATCGAGGAGCGGAACCCGTCAGAAGTCACACATATCGGTGGTCAACCGACGGCGCCCGTCGGCATCACCGTCTTCAATCCGGCGTTCGACGTCACGACGCCCGATCTCATCACCGGACTCATCACCGAGGCGGGTGTGTTCGAACCGACAGAGGCCGCCATCACACATCATGTAGGGGGAACGATTCATGTCTAAAAAACTCTTGATTTTGTTATTCACATTCGTCTTGGCGCTCGTCGGTTGCACGAACGAGCAAGCGGCCCCATCGAAGCCGGCCGAGAAGACGGCAGAGACGAAACCCGTCTCGGTCTCGAACGGGACGTTGCCAAAAGATATCGACGTCGCCCTCATCATGCAGATGTCGATCGGGACGTTCTCGTCGCAGTATATCAATGGGGTGACGGAACAAGTCGAATCGTTCGGCGGCAACGTGAAAGTGTACAACGCCGACAACGATCTGTCGAAGATGGCGAGTTACGTCGACACGGCGACGACGCAAGGCGTCGATGTCATCTTGATTGACCATGGCCGCGCCGATGCATTGAAAGAACCGGTCCAACGCGCACTCGACAAAGGCATCAAAGTCGTCGCGTTCGACAATGATTTGACGAACGACGGGGTGACGGTCATCGACCAGGACGACTATTCGCTCGCTTGGCGTTCGCTCAAGGCACTGGCCGAAGATTTGGACGGCGAAGGCAAAATCGTCACGATTTGGGTCGGTGGCTTCACACCGATGGAACGACGCCACACGATTTATGATGCGTTCTTGAAACGCTACCCGGGCATCACGGAAGTCGCCAAGTTCGGTTCGGCGACGAACAATACGGCGCTCGACACACAGAGCCAGATGGAAGCGATCTTGAAGAAGTATCCGGAAGGCGAGATTGATGCCGTATTCGCGATGTGGGACGAGTTCGCCAAAGGGGCGAGCCGTGCCATCAAACAGGCCGGACGCGATGAAATCGCCGTCTATGGCATCGATTTGAGTGACGAAGACCTTCAACTCATGCAAGAGGACGGCAGCCCGTGGAAAGTGACGGCGGCGACGGATCCGGCTGAAATCGGACGGATCCAAGTCCGTTACGCGTATCAAAAACTGGCGGGTGAAGAGACGCCGTCGATTCATTCAGTCGATCCGTATCTCGTCGACCGTGACGTCTTGCCGGACGAAAAAGTGACGATGGACGACCTCGGCCAATACGTCCCGAACTGGGGCGCGTCAGACGCGGCCTGGTCGGACTGGATGAAAGGGACGGACTGATGTTACGGCTGGAACGCGTCACGAAACGTTATGGCGACGTCACCGTGCTCGACGATGTCAACTTCACGCTCCGACGTGGCGAGATTCATGGCTTGCTTGGATTGAACGGGGCCGGAAAGAGCACGCTCGTGAAGCTGTTGAGTGGCGCCATCACCCCCACATCCGGGACGATCGAACTCGATGAGACACCGGTCACATTCACACCGGCCGAGGCGATACGCCGCGGGGTCATCACGGTGTCGCAAGAAGTCGATGACGCCCTCTATCTCGATTTACCGATTTATGAAAACGTCGTGCCGTGGCAGGCGGTCGAACGGATTCGTCCTCGTGAGCTAAAACAGCGAGCGGCCACCTACTTGGAGCGCGTCGGACTGGATCTTAATGTGACCGAACCGGTCGGGCGTTTCCCGCTCAGTGTCAAGCAACGTGTCTTGATTGCCCGTTCGCTCGCGAGTGATGCGGCCTACCTCTTGCTCGACGAACCGACGGCCGCCTTGTCGACGGATGATGCGGCGGCACTGCTCACATTACTGCAGTCGCTCGCAGCAGAGGACGTCGGCATTCTTCTCATCACGCACCGGTCGGACGAACTGTCGCGCGTCACCACGACGACGACGTTCCTCCGGGATGGGCGCATCGCTTACGAAGGGCCGTTTCAGGCGTTGTCAGAACGGGATATCCATACGTATTTGAGCGGATCCGACATGGCAGAGGCGGTAGCGAAAGCCGTTCCTGAAACCGAGATCCGGATTCAGGCAGAGCTCACGTTACCGACGTTCGGGACGAGGCTTTCGTTCACGGCGTATAAAGGCGAAGTCGTCGGCATCGGAGGCGTCACCGGGAGCGGGAAGACGGAGTTGATCGAGGCGCTATTCGGTCTCTCTGGTGTCGAACAACAAGTGACGTTGGACGGGAAACCGCTCAAGATTCGTGAACCGCGTCAGGCGGTCCGGTCCGGGTTTGCCCTCGTACCGGAAGAACGCCGGAAACAGGGGCTTTTCCTCGACGATTCGATTGAACGGAACGTCCTCGCGATTGAAGGGAAGGCGAACGCGATCACACGCGTATTGGCCTCGCTGCGAGTGAAATACGACCAGGTCGGGCAACCGGTCCGGGAGCTGAGCGGGGGGAATCAACAAAAAGTTGTCCTCAGCAAATGGCTTCTCGAGGACCGGGACATCTATTTGCTCGACGAACCGACGAAAGGCGTCGACGTGACGGCGAAACGGGATATTTATGAACTCGTCATCCGCCTCGCGAAAAGTGGAAAGACTGTCATCTTTACGTCGAGTGAACCGCATGAACTAGAATTGATCGCCAACCGGACGCTTTGGCTCGACCGCGGCCGTTGGCAACAGAAAGGAGGCGTCTAACATGGCCCAACTCGTCATCAAACAGCGCACGAAACGCTTCAGCGGCATCGGTCAATACGGGACGTTGTTCGCGATTCTCGCACTGATCGCCGTCTTCGGCGTGACGAACGACCAGTTTTTGACGTACGCGAACTTCAGCGACATCATCAAGTCCGTATCGATCGTCTCGCTGCTCGCCCTCGGGGTGACCTTCTCGCTCATCGTCGGCGGATTCGACTTATCGGTCGGCTCGACGGCGAGCCTCGCGACAATCGGGGCGGCGTCGAGTCTCGTGTTACATAGTCAAGAACTGCTCGTCGCTTTGCTCGTCCCGATTGCCCTCGGCGTGCTCGTCGGGCTGTTGAACGCGCTCGTGACGATCAAGTTCCGGTTACCGGATTTGCTCGCGACGCTGGCCATCATGTACGTCATCAACGGGGTCCAATTGACGTATACGAAAGGTTTTTCAATCTACGACAACATGCCGATTGAAGGAGGGACGGCACCGGGACGATTCATCCCGTCGTTCCTCTTCATCGGCCAAGGCTCGATCGGTCCCGTTCCATTCGTTGCCATCTTGATGATTCTCTTCTTCGCCGGAGCCCATCTATTTTTGACGTATTCGAAGACGGGACGCGAGTTTTATTACGTCGGCTCGAACGTCGAGGCGGCCCGCCGCTCCGGCATCGCCGTCACACGGATCAAACTGTACGCGTACGTGTTGAGCGGTCTGTTCGCGGCCATCGGCGGCATCATTTTGGCGTCGCGCATCGGTACCGGACAAGTATCGGCCGGAGCACCGCTCCTCATGGACGCCGTCGCGGCCGCCTATATCGGCTACGCCGTCTTCGGGACCGGGCGACCGAACGTCGTCGGTACGTTGATCGGTGCCATCTTGATTGGGATTTTGCTGAACGGACTGACGATGTGGGACGTGCCGTATTACGCCCAAGACATCGTCAAAGGGGTGATTTTGATTGCGGCGCTCGGCTTGTCATACATCCAAAAGAAACAGCTCACATAGGAAAAGTCCTCAGAACGGTTGGTTCTGAGGACTTTCTTGACGTTCCATTTGGATGAAAGTGAACGTGCTCCCGTTCGTCGGTTGTGGAAACGAACCGGTCTGCGTGAACCCGCACGACTCATAGACACGGATTGCCCGCACGTTGAAGGCGGCGACGGACAAGGTGATGCGATGAGGTGAGTACGTCGCTTTGACGAAGTCGAGAATCGATGTGACGAACGCTCGTCCGCTCCCGTTCCCGGTCAAATCGGGCTTCATGCCGAGCCCGATATCGACCGTCTCGGCATCCGCTTGCGCGACGCTCACGAAGCCGACCAATTCCTCGTCTGAGGTGATGGCGAACACCGACTGTTCGCGCTGTTCGACGTCTAAAAATTCGGCCAAATCGTCCTGGTCGGCCTCCATATCATAAAACGCATAATCGCCTTCGTAATGCCACGTGTAGGCGATCGTTTCCGCCTGTGGCTGGGTCAGGACAGCGAATTGATGGGTCATTTGAATTTCCTCGTTTCACGAGCAGGATGTAGTGCTACACTCATCATAGCACCACCAACTTGGAAAATGAGGTGATCACATGGGAATCAAGCTAGATATGATTGGCATCGTCGTCGAAGACATGAAACGGGCGCTCAATTTTTACCGTTTGCTCGGCCTGTCGATCCCGGAAGCGATGGATGGGGAAGCGCACGTCGAAATCGATGATGGCGGTGTCCGGCTCGCCTTCGATACGGTCGAAGTGGCGGAGTCGGTGTATGGGGAATGGAAACCGGCGACGGGGCACCGGGTCGAACTTGCTTTCTTGTGCGATAGTCGGGATGAACTGGATGCGCGCTATGAAGCGATCGTCGGACAGGGCCATGCCTCGCACCGCGAACCGTGGGATGCGTTTTGGGGACAACGTTACGCCATCGTCATCGATCCGGACGGAAACCTGATCAGCCTATTCGCAGCATGACAAAACCCGCGCCGGATTCGGCGCGGGTTTATTCGTCGTGTGTCTCGCCCCAAGAGCAGAGCGCCTTCATGGCTGGTTGCAGGCTGAGTGCGTCCTCGGTGAGCGAGTATTCGACGTGAAGCTGTTTCTCGGTCGAATAGTCGATGCGGCGGACCATGCCAAGTTGTTCGAGTTCACGGAGTTGGTCGGTCAACACTTTACGGCTGACGTCGGGGATGGCGCGCTGAATCTCCGAGAAGCGGCGCGGGCCGTTCTCGAGCGTACAGTACACTTGAGGCCGCCATTTACCGCCGATGATGTCGAGCGCCTTATTGACGGGGAACGGGGTCGTCATGTTCAATTCGCCTCGCTTTCGGGTAGTTACTTGAATGTGCGTACTATTTTTCTTGCTTCGATGAAGGTATCGTATCGTTATCCAACAAATTGAGCAAACAAAAAGGAGCGGATGACAGTGACTTATCCACGTACATTCTCACATATCGGACTATCGGTCCCGAGTGTGACCGAAGCAGTGAAATTTTATGAGGACGTGATGGGCTGGTACACGATCATGCAACCATCGGACGTCGTCGAGGACGACTCGCCAATCGGTGTCATGTGTACCGACGTGTTCGGACCGGGCTGGGGCAGCTTCAGAATCGCCCATATGTCGACGGGCGATAAGATTGGCATCGAGCTGTTCGAGTTCCCGAACAATGAGAAGCCGGAGAACAACTTCGAGTTTTGGAAGACGGGCATTTTCCACTACTGTGTCCAAGACCCGGACATCGAGGGGCTCGTCGAAAAAATCGTTGCCCATGGTGGCAAACAACGGATGCCGATTCGAGAATATTACCCGGGCGATAAGCCGTACCGAATGGTGTACTGTGAAGATCCGTTCGGCAATCTCGTCGAAATCTACTCACATTCTTACGAACTAACGTATTCGGAAGGAGCGTATTAAGCATGAAAGCATGGTTACTCGATCAACCTGGATTAGAACATCTTCACATCGGTGAGGTAGAGCGCCCGACACCAGGAGCGGGCGAATTGCTCATCAAAGTCGAAGCGGTCGCCTTGAACCCGGTCGACTATAAAGTCGGTACGAACGGCAACCCGAATTGGTCGTATCCACATATTCTCGGCGTCGACCTCGTCGGGGAAGTTGTCGAAGTCGGTTCGAGCCTCGCCAATATCATCACCGGTTCACGAGTCGCCGTCCATACGAGTCTCGGGAACAACGGCGGATTTGCCGAGTATGCGGTCGTCGACGCGCGTGCTTGTGCCGTCGTGCCACCGGAAGTGAGCGATGAGGCTGCAGCGGCCATCCTGTGTGCCGGGATGACGGCATATGAGGCCATCATGCAGAAATTGAATACGCGCGACAAAGAGACGATTCTCGTCCATGCCGGAGCGGGTGGCGTCGGCGGTTACGCGATTCAGCTCGCGAAGAAACTCGGTCTCAAAGTGTTCACGACGGCATCGCCGGACAACTTTGACTGGGTGAAAGGACTCGGTGCCGATGTCGCCATCGACTACAACGTCGAAGACGTGACGGAGAAAGTCATGGAGCTGACAGACGGCCGCGGAGTCGACTTGATTTTGAACACGGTCGGACGCGACGTAGCGACGGCCGATTTGGATCGACTCGCCTTCAGCGGACAGCTCGCCTACATCGCTGGTCCACCTGACATATCGAACATGAAAGGGTTCACGCTGTCACCATCCATCCATGAGGTCGCCCTCGGTGCGGCTCATGCGAGTGAGAATGAGCGAGCCATCCGTAACTTGTCTTATATGGCTGAAGAAATGATGAAGTTGCTCGAGGCAGGCGAGTTGAATGATCTTGTCACGGACGTCTTGCCGTTCGAGCGGTTGAAAGACGGGCTCGAACAACTACAAACACGAAAAGTACGCGGCAAATTAATCGTCCGCATGCGCGACTAACTTGGAAGCCTCCTGTCTATGGACAGGAGGCTTGTTGTGGAGGGAATGACATGAATTTACGCACATCGTATCAACAGACGTCGCATCAATTGAGCGGTCACGGCAAACGGAACGTTGGCGTCTTGCGACAGGCGTTCGCCGAGGTCGACCCGAATCAGGCCAGCGACCATTATGGGACAGGTGAAGTGATTGAGCGGTTCGAGCAGAAACTGGCACAAGAACTCGGTATGGAAGACGCCATCTTCTTCCCGAGCGGCACGATGGCACAACAAATTGCCTTACGGATTTGGGCGGACGAGACCGACAATCGAAGCGTCGCCTATCATCCGCTCTGTCACTTGGAGATTCATGAACAAGATGGGTTGAAAGAGTTGCACCACCTCGAGCCGATTTTGATTGGGGACGAGAAGCGATTGATGACGCTCGACGAAGTGAAGGCGTTACCGGATGTCGCCTGCCTGTTGATTGAGTTGCCACAACGGGAACTCGGCGGTTACTTACCGTCATTTGCTGAACTTGAGGCGATTAGTCATTTGTGCCAGGAGCGAGGGATTCGTCTGCATCTAGATGGAGCGCGCCTCCTCGAGACGCTCCCATATTATGAGAAGACAGCGGAGGAAGTATGTGCGTTGTTCGATAGCGTCTACGTCTCATTCTATAAAGGCATCGGCGGTATTGCAGGTGCCATCTTAGCAGGACCTAAACCGTTCTGTGACGAGGCGAGAATGTGGAAACGGCGGTACGGCGGTGATTTGATTGGACTGTACCCGTACATCATCCCGGCTGACTATTACTACGAGCTACGGAAAGACCGAATGGGGACGTATGTCGAGCAGGCGAAGGAACTGGCGCGCCGCTTCAATGCGCTCGACGGAGTGTGGACGACACCGGAAGTCCCGGTGACGAACATGTTCCATCTTCATCTCGAAGGGGACGACGAAGCGGTCGCGGCACGGATTCAATCCGTTCAAGAGACGACAGGGGTCGGCGTCACGGGCTATCTCGTACCACATGACGACTATTGTTCGACCGAGATCAGTATCGGGGATGCGTATGGAGAGATTGATGAACATCAACTCAATCGATTATTCGAACAATTAGAGCAATGATGAGCTAGAAAGAAGGGATATCGGTGAAACTAGATTTAGAGAAGACGGTCGATTCGCAGTACATCCAGCAACATCTCGCCAACGAGCGGACGTTCCTCGCCTGGATTCGGACGGCCATCACGGTCATCGGAATCGGTTTTCTCGTGACGAACTTCCACTACTATCGAAGTGAAAATTTGAGCGGGGCCGAGCACCAATTGATTACGGCGATCGGCATCTTGTCGATTATTTTCGGCATTGCGACGATTCTCGTCGGGACCCGGTCGTATTTGAAAAAGGTGCATACGATCAACTCTCAGCAGTTCAAGTCAGCGAAGATGAGCCTCGTCGCGCTCGCCATCGGGATGGTGTTCATTTTCACGTTGATTTTGATTGTCAGTTACTTTTTATTTTGACGACAAACAAGCACCGCGCCTCGGATGAGGAGCGGTGCTTGTCGTTATCTGGAGACGATGGCGTCGAGCCGTTCGAGCTGCGAAGAAAACCCTTCGACGGCCCCCATCTCGACGACTTGCTGGAGCGACTCGGCGTCCGTGAATTCGGAGCGGCTGATGAACAGCGTGCCGTTTGGGATATCGATGAACTCATTGGTAATTGTCATGACGGGAAGTTCTGGATTGACGTGCCCGTCTGCGTCCGAGAACGCATCCGTGTAGACGATTTTTCGATGCGAATCAATCTCGAGAAACGTCGATTTCCCCCAGGACTCCATACCGTAATAGTCGCCTTGATCCTTGTCGACACATGTCATTTTGTAATGCCACGTGCCACCAGGTTCGAACTCGAACGTTCGAATCTCTGTCTTCCATCCGGCCGGCCCCCACCAGGATTCGAGGTGGGCCGGTGTCGAGAACGCCTCGAACACGAGCTCACGCGGTGCGTTGAAACTTCGTTCGACAACTAACGTGTTGCCTTCGACTTGAGATTTCACTTTTTCCATTGGAAAGACCCCTTTCTCGAGAAAGAAGATACATCTGTCTAATCAATGTAGTCTCTATTCCCGATTCGTGGACCTCTTCAACCTTTTCCGTCAAATAACAAATCGAGCACGGTCTCGCCGATTGGCCGTTCCTTGCCTTCGTACGGGAAGGCGTGGATATGGATGGCCGGATTGAAGTTCAGCTCGATGATGCCATAGTCGTTATCTCCATCAAGTGAGGGAATCATCATATCGACGCCGCAAATCGTCGCACCGATCGCTTTTGCTGAATCGACCGCAATCTGTTTATAGAAGTCGGCGATTCGGTCCGTATAGTCGATGCTGTCACCGCCTGTGCTGATGTTTGAGTTCTCACGCAAGAAGACGAGCTCACCATCGGCGAGGACACTGTCCGGTGTCTTGCCTTGAGAACGGAGGAAAGCCACGACGATGTCATCGATGTCGATTTTTTCGAGCGGTGTCTTATAACCTTTGCCCCGGAGAGGATCCTCATTTTTTTTGGCGACGAGCTCACGGATCGTCGACACACCGTCCCCGGTCACGTTCGCCGGGACGCGGTGTAAAATGCCTGCGACTTCGTCTCCGATGACGAGGAAACGATACTCTTTCCCGGGCAGGAACGTCTCGAGCAGGACGACGTCGTCAAACGCACGGGCGTGACGGAACGCCTCGAGCGTCTCGTCGAACGTCGTGCCGTCCTTGAAGATGTGGATGCCGATGCCAAAGTTCGTCGATTTCGGTTTCAAGACGATCGGCTGGTTCGCGAACGTAGACCAGGCGTCTTGTAAATCGACTTCACTCCGGAGTTCGACCCCGCTCGGCACCCGGATGCCCTGTTCGGCGAGTATGTGTTTCGTTACCGTCTTATTTTCCATCATGAGGACAGAGACGTAGTTATCTTTCGACGTCTTCGTCGCTTGTTTGACGTATTCGGTCTGGTTACCGTTCCGGATTCGGATGAACTGATCATCCCGGTCAATCACGTCGACGGCATAGCCGCGTTTCAAGGCCGCCTTCATCAAAATCTGCGTCGACAGCTCCATATCCGTGTAGCCGTGCATCCGGAACCGGTTAGCGTACACATCTTGATAGAACATTTCGGCTTGCCGGAGCGACCAGGACGTGTAGCCGTCTGTCGTCATGGCGGAAGTAAGCCTCGACGCGTAAGTCGCCTCGACATGGTCAATCCGATCCCGGACAGAGGCGAAGACATCATCGAACCCGAGGGTGTAACGTTCATTGAACGCTTCAATCTCGTCGAGCAAATCGCGTGCGTACGTCTGAAGCGGCACCGCCTCGCCATCGCGGTACAGCAAGAGCGTTGGGGATAGGCCTTCTTTCGCCACGCGTTGCTGGTTGTGGAACGCCTCGGCTTGCCAGTCCGTAAATCGTGTCTCGTCTTTCAACGTCAAGTAGAGCAAGAAGACGTGCAGGAACTTCAAGTCGGACAGGGCGATGCCGGTCTTCTCGAACGGGTTGAGGTCGATGTTACGAATCTCGATGTAATCGATGCCGTTCGTCTCCAGTCGTTCCAAGTCATTGCCGCCCCGTGACGTCTTCAGCCGAATCGGAGAGTAGAGCTCGTTCGGGTTGGCGATGTCACCTTGGGCGATGAAGCGGCGCACGCTCGCGGTGTAGTCCGAGAGCGTTGAATAGTCCGGGTAGAGCGGCTCGACATTCGTGTAGCCGCAGTCACTATTCCGGTACGACAACGCCGTCGTATTCGAATACACGTCCTCGCTGAGTGCCTGCATTTGACTGACGCAACGTTCTTCATAGCTCGTATGGACAGCCGGTGTCCCGCCTAACAGATAGACGACGAGCCAACGCGTCCGTAAATAGTTGCGGACGAGTTTTAAATAAAGGTCGTTCTTGAAACGGTCGTAGCGTTCCGGCGATCCTTCATAGAGGGCGGCAATCAACTCGTCTGCGAACGAGAAGTTGAAATGGATGCCCGAGATGAGCTGTTTTTTCGCCCCGTATTTTTGGAGCAGGTGTTCCCGATAGCGGCCGGCCTCGAGTCCTGAATTGCCGAAATCCGCGAGCGGGATGACCCCGCCGTCCGGAAGCGCGCACGGCATCGATTGCGGCCAAAGCCGTTCATCGCCGATGTTAAGTGCCGTGACGTCGTACAGTGTCTCTAAGAAATTGTGCGCCGCTTCGACGGTCGGAAACGTCGGGGTGATTAGTTCAATCTGACTTTCCGAGAAGTCGGTCGTAATATACGGGTGCGTCGCCTTGTCACCGAGTCCTGCCGGATGCTTCGTTACGGCGAGCGTCCCTTCAGGTGTCACGCGGAGCATCTCACGCTCGATGGCGAAAAGCCCGTGCAACAGTTGTTTGCTTAGTTGATTAAATCGCTTCTGCAAGGGAAGTCACTTCCTTTTTCATTAGTCGGACATAGAGTACGGAGACGAGCCCTTTGACGATGCTTGAGATGGCGATGCTCCACCAAATGGCATCGAGACCGAGATAGGGCTCGAGGGCAAGCGCGAGCGGGATGCGGGCGACGGTGAAGACGATTGAGATTGTCGCTGGGATCTTCGGCAGACCGAGCCCCGAGAAATAACCGTTCCCGATCATCTCGAAGGAGGCGAAGATGAGCGAGATCCCGATGATCCGTAAATAATTCGCGCCAATGTCAATCGTTCTCGGATCATCGACGAACAGCCCGATCAGGACGTCCGGTACGAATAAAAACACGAGGGTGATCAGCCCGGTATACAAGACACCGAGCCGCGTTGTCACCCGGTAGCCTTCATGGACCCGGTCGACTTTGCGGGCGCCGAGATTTTGTCCCGTATAACTCGCGATGGCGCCGTTCAGCCCACCGATCATCATATAGGCGATCGACTCGATTTGAAGCCCGATGCGCTGGGCCGCGATCGCTTCGGTCCCGTATGAGCCGATCATGCGAGCGAGGAAAATGCTGATGACCGTGAACAAGACGCGCTGGGTCGCCATCGGGAAACCGAGGCGAAGAATCTCTATATAGTCCGTGCGATTTGGTTCGACGGTCTCCTCCCAATCGAATAAAGCGCGGGCCCGGTGCCAGAAGAAACCGAACATGACGACGTTCGCGACGAGCGTCGCGAGACCGGCACCGACGACCCCGAGTCCGAGCGGATAGATGAAGAGCGGTGACAGGATCATATTGAGCGTGACCCCGGTCGCGTTGATACGCATTGCCGTCGTCGTATTGCCATAGGCACTGAACAGACGGGCGAACAGCAAGTTGAAGAACGAGAACACGAGCATCGGTGCACTGACGAGCAAATAGTTGTACGCCAATCGTTCGACAATCGGTGCATTCATGTTCAAAAATCCGATGAGCGTCTGGCCGAGTACAGCGAGAAGGACGACGAACAACAGTCCGATCCCGAGGTTCATTCGCCTCCCGGCCCGGACGTAGCGCTGAATCAACTCCTGATCCCGCCGCCCGACGGCTTGCGACACTTTGATGCCGGCGCCGACGACGATGAGCGATTGAATCGCCTGACCGAGCATGATATAAAAACTGGCCGCGCCGATGCTGGCGACGGCATCGCTGCCGAGCGCGCCGACCCAGAACATATCGACGAGACTATAGGTGAACTGTAAAAGCGAACTGCCGACGAGCGGAAGGGCGAGCGCCACGATGACGCGTTGAACCTGACCGGTCGTCAAATCGATGGTTTTCACGATGAAAGACTCCTTCAACACATTTAGTATATAACCATTTAGTTATATATAAGCACGACGTGACCGAATTCGCAATCGTAGGGAACGACTCGACGAAAAATCGACACAAAAAAAGGAATTCGATGTGAATTCCTTAATGGGTATAGGCGCGGATCCAAGTCGTCATGTAGACGAGTGTCGAGATGATCAGTGTCGAGGCGAGCGCGTAAATCGGATAGGCTGGGAGCGCATTCTCGAACAGCGGATAAAACATGAACGACGCCATGAGGAGCGGTACGGTGATCCCGAACGAGACGTAGGCCGCTTTCGTCGCTTTCGCCGTGATGATTTGTTCCCGCTCGTCGACTTCGCTAAATTCCGTCATCCGGACCGACCATTGGCCGAAGCTTAAATTTTGGTTCGGGCGCGTCTTGAACGAATAGACCGTCCAAACGATGAAGAAGCCGACTAACAGCAAGAGCGGCAATAAGTTAAACTCAATTTCGAATCGGTCGGTCTCGATGACGGTCGACACGTCAGACAAGAACGAACTGAACAGAAATGCCATCAGGACGTACAAGATGATGCTGGAGATGGATTGGATGACGACGTGTTTCAATTTGTTTCCTCCTCGATTGTGAAAATAGATTCGACCGGTTCCTCGAACACGCGGGCGATTTGCATCGCCAGCAGAAGCGACGGGGTGTAGCTCCCTTTTTCGAGCGAGATGATCGTCTGTCTCGTCACACCGACCTTGGCTGCCAAGTCGCCTTGGGTCAATTGATGCCGGGCCCGCAACTCTTTGACGCGATTGATTAATGGCATGCCGCCACCTCATTTCTTATTTCTATCCTCAGTGTAAAATAAACTTTACTTAATGTAAAGCTAACTTTACTTATTTGTGGATGGTACAATATAATCAAAGTCGAAAGGGGAGAAGTTGGATGAAGGCGATTATAGGACAACATCACGTGTCGGCGATGACGGGGGACGCGTTGAAGAACTTGCGATTCTATACGGAAGTCCTCGGGATGCGGCTTGTCAAAAAGACGGTCAACCAAGACGATCCGTCGATGTACCACTTGTTTTACGCAGATGAATCGGGGACACCGGGGACGGATTTAACGTTCTTCGAGCTACCGTTTCTCGGACAGACGTATAAAGGATCGAGCAGCATCTCACGGACGGCGCTCCGGGTGCCGGAAGGGGCAATGTCGTACTGGCTTGAGCGATTTTCCGAATTCGGTGTACTTCATGATCCGGTAGAGGATGTACTAGGGCGGCCAACGCTCTACTTCGAAGATGAGGAAGGACAACGGCTCTGTCTCGTCGAGGGCGGGTCAGGGACGCCGTGGAAAAACGGACCGGTGCCGGCGGACGTCGCCGTCTTCGGCCTCGGATTTAGCGAGTGGACGGTGCGGCGAATTGAGAAGACGGAACGGGTGCTGACGGACGTGCTCGGATATCGCTTCGTGTCTGAGTTCGAGCGAAACGGTCAATCGGTTCGTGTGTTCGAGACGGGGGATGGCGGTGTGGCGACAGAGATTCATCTCGTCGACCGTCCCGATTTGCCATCGGAGCGCCCGGGCCGGGGTAGTGTCCACCACGTCGCAATCCGCGTCGAGGATGATTTGGAGATGGCGCGTTGGGTCGAGCGGCTCGATTCATTCGGCATCAGTCATTCAGGTCTGATCGACCGTTATTATTTCAAATCGATTTATTTCCGCGAACCGAGCGGGATTTTGGTGGAACTCGCGACGGACGGACCTGGTTTTACGACCGACGAATCCCTCGAGACGCTCGGAGAACGCTTGGCGCTGCCGCCGTTTCTCGAGCCACGACGAGCCGAGATCGAAGCCAAATTGAAGCCGCTATAACAGGAAAACCCGACAGACTATTTCAGTCCGTCGGGTTTTGTATGCCTAGCAACATGGCCAGTTCGTTCGTCCGGTTAGCGACGAGGTCGGCAATCGTGTAGCGGTCGAGCACGTGCAGGAAGGCGAGCATTGCCTCGTTCAAGACGCTCCGCAAATCGCATGCGGGCGCGATGACACATCGTCCCTCGCCGAAACATTCGACGAGCTCGAACGGTTCCATCGTCCGGACGACGTCGCCGACGTTGATGTCCTCCATCGGTCGGGCGAGTCGGAAACCGCCGCCACGGCCGCGCACCGATTCGAGATAACCGTGCTTGCCGAGCTCATAGACGACTTTCATGACGTGATTCTTTGAAATCTGATATTGATCCGCCACTTCTTGAATCGTCACGAGACGATGGGAGAACGTGGCGCTATACATGAGTGTTCGGAGTGCGTAATCGCACGTTTGCGTGAGCCGCATGATGTTTCACCTCTTCATCCGTTCATTGTACAAGACATCTGACGAAAGCGCGACGATGGAAGATGTGAAAAAAGCGTGGCGGATTCAAGGCGGAAATTTGAACTTGTGTCTAAACAAGTATTTTATATATTGCTTTTGAAGTGACTTACCTCACATAATGGACGTGTACTTTCAAAAAGGGGGAAACAATATGTTAGATCAACAAACCATGGATATCGTCAAAGCAACAGCACCGGTCTTGAAAGACCACGGTGTTGCCATCACGAGTCACTTCTATAAGCGCATGTTCGAAAACAACCCAGAAGTCCGCCACTTCTTCAACCATACGAACCAAAAACGCGGTCGTCAGCCAGAGGCGCTCGCCAACGCTGTCTACGCGGCAGCCGTCCATATCGATCGTCTCGAAGCGATTCTTCCGGCCATCCAACCGGCGCTTCATAAACATAAGAGCTTGAACATCCGTCCGGAACATTATCCGATTGTCGGCGAGAACTTACTCGGCGCGATTCAAGACGTGCTCGGTGAAGCAGCCACGCCGGACATCATTGACGCGTGGGCGAAAGCATATGGTGTCATCGCCGACGTCTTCATCTCACTCGAGAAACAGATGTATGCCGATGCGCCATGGATTGGTTTCAAACCGTTCACGGTCGCTGAAGTGATCGAAGACACGCCGGAAGTGAAACGATTCCGAATCAAAGCGAACGATGGCGTCGTCGGGACGGCCATCCCAGGTCAATACATCTCGGTCCAAGCTCGTATCGCTGGGGAAGACATCTTGCACCATCGTCAATATAGCGTCGTCGAGACGACAGAAGACGGCTACTGGATCGCTCCGAAAGCGGAAGGGCTCGTCTCAAACTGGCTCCACGAGCAGACGGTCGGCACGGAAATTCCAGTGAGCGCGCCGGCTGGTGAATTCGTGCTTGAAGACACGGACCGCCCGCTCACACTCGTCGCTGGCGGGATCGGTATCACACCGCTCTTCAACATGGCGAAAACGGCACTCGGCCAAGGGCGTTCAGTCACGTTGTTGCACGCGGTCCGTAGCACGAACCTCCGTCCGCTCGGTGAAGAGCTCGATGAACTCGTGAACGCTGGTCTTCAGCTCATCACGCACGTCGATGACGTATCAGGCTGTATGAGTGCAAAACAACTCGAAGCACTTGATGTCGAGGGACACGACGTCTACACGTGCGGTCCGACCGCGATGATGGAGACGGTCGTCCAAACGATTCCACAAGCCCGTTACGAGTTCTTCGGTCCATCGGCCGTACTTGCCAAAGCATAAGAAAAGACGACTGCCAAAACAGTCGTCACATCACCGCAGACCGGTCATCGGTTTGCGGTTTTATAATTCTTCCGCATGCATCACATTTCTGTCGCCGTCGAGCGTCTCAAGTGTCTCGAATCTACCCCGTTGTGATTCACCGAGCGTGATCAAGTAAGACATGACGTACCCTTCGTCTCGAGGGTCGTTCACGGTGTATGTCTCGCTCCAATCCGAACCGCTCAGTCGCACGTAAGCCACATCTTCCGGTTTTTCGTTGAAGCGAATCCCGATGTATTCATCAGTCGTATTGCCAAAGTGAATCGAATCGAACGGTTTTTCTTCAATCGTGTCCCATGTCGACACGCTGAAGCCTCCATCTGAATTCATGATACCGAGACCGAGAATCGTCTCGTCTTCATTCGTAAATAAGACGACGGTGCTGCCTTCTACGTATGTGTACCAGCCTTGGGCGGTCATGTGCTCATGCAGTTTTTGTTGCGCCTGTGCCAAAGGTTGTTTTCGTTGCTCGTCCTGATAATACCCGACGCCGGCCGTGACCGAAATCGTGATGACGATGAGCATGCCCATCAGCAATAGTACGAGTCCACGTTTTGACATTTTTCTCCCCCTTGCCTCGATTTTGATTTCAGATTAATGAATGGTGTCGAGAACTTGCCCATGTTGTTTTAACGTTTGAAGGGTAAAGCTCTTCTTTGGGGCGTTATCTAATATGATGATGTGGGTTGTAGAAAAGTCGTCATCATCAATGGCGTTTAAAGCATGCCTCTCTTGATAATGATTGCCGGTTATTTGAATAAAGGCGACATCTTGAGGACGTTCATTTGCGAAACAAATGAGCAAAGCCCAAGTCAGTCTGCGTGTAGACGTTTCATTCTTCCTCTACAAGTACAGCCCATGCCTCTTTATGAGTGCATGGGCTGTTTGATTAGTACGTCAAGCTCGCGGCGACGATGATGCCGACGACGAGTGAGGCGGAGAAAAGGCTAATCCCGATGGCGAGGTTGCCGTTCTCGACTTCTTTCTCTAAGTTCACGCCTGGCGTCAGGACGTATTCAAACGTCCAGAAGGCGAGCACTTGAGCGAGAATCCCGACGAGTCCCCAGATGAAGGCGTCGAGCAGGTTGACGCTGTTCGCCCACACCGTGTAGATGACGATGGCGAGTCCGATCGCTTTCCCCCAAAGTTTCAAGGCGACGGCGACGTTACCTTCTTTAATCAATTTACGTTCCGAATACTTCGTCGTAAGGGCGAAGACGACAAGTCCGGCTAAAATCAGGCCAAACCCTGTGCCGAGGTGAGCGAGGAAGCTCAAGATGGAATCGAGCGTGATGAACGTCATAAGTTATTCTCCTTTGTTGTGCCGATGGCTAAGTAGTAAGACTGGTTGTTCGTAATCATGCTGCCGGCGCGGACGCCGAGAGCGGACGGATGGCCGTTCAAGCAAAAACAGCCGACCATGTAGTGCGTCTCAAGCGGACCGTTGACCGTGTTCGTCAGACGGGTCGGCAGCTCGATGAACTGTTGATACACCGCCGTCTCGTCCGCGTACGTCTGGAGCGCCTCTTTATGGAACGGGACACCGGCTTGGTCGTATAGGATGACCGAGTCGCCTTCTCGGCCGAAAGCGGGCTTTTGTACGTATGCGCTCTTGCCGATAAACGGTTCGGCCTCGAGATACGTCGGTAAAAAGTACGTCTCGATGATGGAACGTTCCGCTGTGTCAAAATATGTATCGGTCTCATACAGTTCCCAAATGAGCGCCTGAACGCCTTTAGACTGCATGAGAAACGCCGAGAGCGGATTGAGGAGCGAGACGTGTTTGGCCGCGTTCAGTTCGAGCAGGCGGATGCCGATCAAATCACCATTGGGTGCCCGGTCGTCGACCAGATGCTCGATCGGGTACGTCTGCCGATATAACACGTCGACTTTTTCCCCGGACGGTGTGAACACGCCGTCCGTATCGACGAGCAAACGGTCGAGCGGGACGAACTCGGACGGCAAGTCGAGCGTCTCTTGGAGGAAACGCGTCGTCCATTTGTCCTCGATGTTGTCATCGTGGGCCGTGAAGACGATTTTCGGTGTCCCGTCCCGGCCGAGTCGCTGCCACGCCGCGATGACGGCTTTTCGAAGTTCGGTCTTGAGCTCGTCGGTCGACGTCGCGTTCGGGTCATCGAGTCCGAATTCTGTCGTCACATAGCCGTTCACATCGAACAATTCTTTGATGAACGTCGGTGTATCGGCATTGAACTCCATCAATTTGATGGTGCCGTCTTTGACGATCCAGTCATAGCGGCCAATCACCGTCTCTTGCGGCAGCGCCTTGTCCCGAAGGAACGGCAAGCTCGCCTCGGGATAACCGAGCAAGCGGAGCGTATCGTCCGGGAGCGTTCGCAACAGCCGGTTCGTCTTGCGGAAAATCGTATCGACGTCACGCGTCGCCACCCGAATCTGCCTCACCGCGTCCGTGGACATGGTGAGACAGTCGTAAAGGGCGTATTCCTCGTCGTTCAAGTCAGGCCAAAAGAAAGGGATTTGGCCGAATAATGCGTCCCGTTTCATCCCCCGAAGCCGCCTCGTGAGCCGCTCCCGAGTCCCGATTTGGAACTTGAGTTTGATTTGTTCGGGGTGATGCTGTTGGCGCCGCCATTCGAACGGTAATTCTTATAAGACGAGGAGTTCTTCAATGCACTCTTTGAATTGAACAAGCTACCGAGTAAGAAGAAGCTCCCGAAGTGAGGGGAGCGCTCGTCGTCACAGTAATATGACTCCGTCTCATCATCCCAGTCCCAATCGTCGCACTCATAGCCCGTCGGTTCTTCCGGTAACGTTGCTTGTTCGGTTTCGTCGGTGCCACACGCCGCGAGTGAAGCGGTTAATACCGCGGCTGACAGACCGCTCAAGATTTTTTTGCTTGTCTTCATGGTGATTCCTCCAATGTATAACCTGTAGGGGTGACGTAAATGACATAGACGCCACGATCTTCGTCCGCCTCGGCCGAGTCACGTTCATATTCTTTGCCGGCGACGTACAAGTACTGGCTGCCGAGCATGGCGAGCGCGTCGAGATGGCGGTCGACGTAATACGCCTCGAGCATCGGATTGTCGAAGCGGTCGTCGAGCGTGCGAATCTCAACTTTGATGTCGCTCGTCTCGTGCTTGTCGACGGGGCCTTCCGTGTAGCGGTCGACGTAAATCAAGAAGTATTGCTCGCCTTCGAGCGCCGAGGAGCGCTGTTTGTAGGTCATGCCGTCCTTGACGAAAAATTCGCATTCGCGGCGGGCGAGTACTTCATCGAGGCCGAGCGATGTATAATGGTAGAGTGGCTCGAAGGAAAGCTCATTTTTATAAAGTCGATATTCTAAAACGATTGAGTTCATGACGTCGTCCTTTCTTTTTTCTTTCTATACGGAACCGAACGTAACGTGGTTTCGTAAATCAAGTAAGTTGTCTCTAGTATATAGGAAAAGGAGGGAATTTTCTGTGCATATCTTTTTTCGTGTCTGGCGCGGATTATCGAAATTATCGTTTTTGAACGTCGTCTTGGCATCGCTAGGCATCATCTTGACCGGTACCGTCCTCGGGTTTGTGCTCGAGCCCGAGACGTTCCCGTCGATGTTCGACTCGTTTTGGTGGACAATGACGACGCTCACGACCGTCGGATACGGTGACTTTTTTCCGACATCGGTCGCGGGACGTTGGCTCGGGATTTTCTTGTTCCTGTTCGGGATCGGGATTATCGGGGCGTTGATTGGAAAACTCGTTGAAGTCGGTGCGACGTTTCAACGGTTAAAACGGGAGGGGAAGTTAGTGTATCGAGGAGAAGGGCATTACGTCTATATCGGCTGGTCGCCGAAGACGAAAAAGGCAATTGATGAAGTGCTCGTCTATGAGCCAAAGGCCGAGATCGTCTTAATCGATCAGTTGAAGCAAGAACCGTACGACCACGATCACGTCCACTTCGTCCACGGTGACGCGTCGGACGAGTCCGTGCTCTTGCAGGCCAATATTTTAAAGGCGCGCCGGGTCGCCATCTTCGCGGATGCCCGCATCACGGAGACGCTCCTCGCCGACGGCAAGTCGCTCCTCATCGCCTCGGCGGTCGAAGCGCTCTCGTCTGAACGCGGCGTCGATTTGCATACGGTCGTCGAGGTGTGCGAAGAACGGAACATCTCGAAATTCAAACACGTCCGAATCGACGACTTTATTCTCGCGAACGACTCGGTGTCACTCCTCATGGCGAAAGCGACGCTGCAGCCGGGGACGACATCGATTTTCCGTCAGCTGCTTAGTAAACAGTCAGGCGGCAACATCCAGGCGCTCGCGCCGAAACCGGAATGGACGACCATCCGGGACGCTGCGGAAAGCTTGTTACATCAAGGCGTCACGTTAATCGCCGTCAACGACCGTCTCGATTACGCGACGGTGCTCGATACACCGCTTCAGGCGAGCGATATGCTTTACATCGTCTGTCACGATGACTCGTGGGAGCGACTGAACCAAGGAGGAATTTGATGCATAACGGAACGTTTATCCGCAAGATGACACGCATGCAGAACGTGCAACGCTGGGACGAGTATGCGCCGCATTATCATGATAACGCGGCAAGCCACAGTTTCCGCGTCGCTGTCTTCAGCTTAATTGCCGCATACTACGAAGAGAACAAAGGACAGGACGTCAACTTGCTCGACGTGCTCGGCAAGGCGCTGTTCCATGATATGAATGAAGTGCAGACCGGACCGATCATGCATCGGACGAAAAAAGAACCGACGCTCAAAGAACATATCGAACGGATGGAGCGGACGGCGAGTCTCGGCCTCGTCGAGTTGTTGTCGCAGTCGCTGCGGCCGCATTTCTATCGTTTCCTCGTCGAGGCGGAGGACGACTCATTCGAAGGACGGCTCGTCGACGGCATCGACTCGTTCGACGCGATGCTGTTCGTGCGGCGCGAAGTCGGACACGGCTCGCCCCATTTCGTCGCGAAGCTTGAAGAGATGAAAGCAGCCCTGCGCAATCATCCGCTCGAATCGGTCCGCTGGCTCTACGAACAAGTCGAGGCGGAGACCGACGTGGCGACGTTCATCGAGAACGTCATGCGGATGGACAGCGTAAGGCGTTGGAAAGGCCGTTTCAATACGATCGACGATAACGACGCCATCCATGGATTCCGGGCGGCCGCGCTCGGGCTGTTCAGCGGCTTGTTGGAGCGCGAGAAGTATGACGTCGACGTCGATGTCGCCGAACTGACGGCGCGTCTCCTCTGCCACGACCTCGTCGAAGGGGTGACCGGGGACGTGCTCGGACCGGTGAAACATTCGACCGCGGAGACCGGTGCGGCGTTCGAAGCATACGAACGAGCCGAGAGCGAGGCGTTGTTGTCGCTCCTGCCTGACTACATGCAGCCGGCGTTCCGTCGCTATATGGCCGATTCGAAAGATGACACGTACGAAGGGATGCTCGTCGATATGATGGACAAGCTCGACGCGCTCATCAAGATGAACATGGAGCGGAAGATGAACGGGGCCGAGTACGAGGTCACGTATCGGGAGCAGCTCCGTAAAGTGCAGATGCGTTACGAGAACCCGAGCATGTTGTTTTTCTTGGCGTACATCTTGCACGATTTAGATTACGTCACTAGTTAACGAGGTCGCAGACGAACCGTCTGCGGCTTTTTATATATCATTCATTGACATATATCATTCAACGATATATAGTGAGGGTAAGATATATCAATGAATGATATAGGAGGTGGCGGGATGCCACGTAACGACACGATCGAGCTCGGAGAATTGACCGACAGCATGTTCTACATTCTCCTCGCCTTGACCGAGGCGCGTCACGGCTACTTGATTATGCAGTTCGTCGAGGAGTTGACGAACGGGCGAATTAAGATTGGCCCGGCGTCGATGTATACGATTATCAAAAAGCTCGTGAACGCACAACTCATCGAGCCACTCGACGGAGACGGGAAGAAGAAGAGTTATATGATTACGACGCAAGGCCGCGCACTCGTGGCTGAGGACTTGAAACGACGACAAGCAATCGTTGACGATGCACGCTTCATTTTGGAAGGGGAGGGACACCGATGAAACGGAAATATATGTCGAGTTGGGGGCTGGCGTTCGCCGAAGAGCGGGAGATGAAAAAGCTAGGGGAGATGGCAGCTCGTGGCTGGCATTTAGAGAAGTTCGCTCCACTCGGCTATAGGCTCGTCGAAGGAGAGCCGATGGACGTACGCTACAGTCTCGATTATCGCAAACAGCCTGACGAGGATTACTTTGAGCTGTTCGCCGCGAGCGGGTGGGAGCACGTGACGTCGACCGGTGATGAGATTCACGTATTCAAAGGCAGTCCGGACGCGACACCTCTCTATACCGATCGCCAGACGACCCAAGAGAAATATGGGCAAGTCGAGCGTGCGATGGGGCGGGGTGCGCTCATCTGCTTGCTGTTATCACTTGGATTTGTGTTCATGCTCCAATTGGATTGGCCGCAGACGGCGGAAGCCATCATTTTGGTGTTACAGACGCTTGTCGTCATCGGGCTCGTCTTCACAGGACTCCCGTATCTCGGTTTCCTCGTGAAGCGAAAACGTTTGGAACGGAATGAATGACTAGGCGGATGGCACAAGCCATCCGTTTTGTTTTGGTCGACTGAACTATTCAAGAAAAAAATAGTTAGGTGCAGAGAACTGTTTTATGGAAATCCTCTATTCAACCAAAATAGAATCGGGCATGATAATTAATGAAATCGCTTGCATTCATTTTGAAGAGGAGGAACGGGCATGGGTAAAAGACGGAAAGGGTTAGCGATGACGGCTGGTGTCACCGCGATTGCACTGCTCGCCGGGCAACCGGTCGCACAGGCGGCGACGCCGCAAAACGGTACGATGATGCAGTACTTTGAATGGTACGTCCCGAACGACGGGCTGCATTGGAACCGACTATCGAATGACTCGCAGCACTTGAAAGACATCGGGGTGACGACGGTGTGGATTCCGCCGGCGTACAAAGGCACGTCACAGAACGATGTCGGGTATGGGGCGTACGATTTATACGATCTCGGCGAATTCAACCAAAAAGGGACGACCCGGACGAAGTACGGGACGAAAGCGCAGCTCCAGACCGCCATCTCGAACTTGCGCGGTAAAGGGATCGGTGTGTACGGCGACGTCGTCATGAATCACAAGGGCGGGGCCGATTATACCGAATCCGTTCAGGCGATCGAGGTCAATCCGTCGAACCGGAACCAAGAAACGTCCGGTGAGTATGGCATCTCGGCCTGGACCGGGTTCAACTTCGCGGGGCGCAACAATACATACTCGCCATTCAAATGGCGCTGGTACCATTTTGACGGCACCGATTGGGATCAGTCACGCAGCTTGAGCCGCATCTATAAATTTAAGAGCACGGGCAAGGCGTGGGACACGGACGTGTCGAACGAGAACGGCAACTATGATTATCTTATGTATGCCGACGTCGATTTCGAGCATCCTGAGGTCCGCCAAGAGATGAAGAACTGGGGTAAATGGTACGCCGACTCGCTCGGGCTCGACGGCTTCCGGTTGGACGCGGTCAAACATATCAGCCACTCGTATTTGAAGGAGTGGGTGACGAGCGTGCGCCAGACGACCGGGAAAGAGATGTTCACGGTCGCCGAGTATTGGAAGAACGACCTCGGTGCCATCAACGACTATCTGTATAAGACGGGCTACACGCATTCCGTCTTCGATGTGCCGCTCCATTACAACTTCCAAGCGGCTGGTAACGGCGGCGGGAATTACGATATGCGAAACATCTTGAAAGGCACCGTCACCGAACAGCATCCGTCGCTGTCCGTGACGATTGTCGATAACCACGACTCACAGCCGGGCCAGTCGCTCGAGTCGACGGTCGCCAACTGGTTCAAACCGCTCGCCTACGCGACGATCATGACGCGCGGTCAAGGCTATCCGGCCCTCTTCTACGGGGACTATTATGGAACGAAAGGGACGACGAACCGTGAGATCCCGAACATGTCGGGCACGCTCCAACCGATTCTGAAGGCACGAAAAGACTTCGCCTACGGGACGCAGCATGACTATCTCGATCATCAGGACGTCATCGGCTGGACACGTGAAGGGGTGACCGACCGCGCCAAATCGGGTCTCGCGACAATCCTATCGGACGGTCCGGGCGGCTCGAAGTGGATGTACGTCGGCAAACAGAACGCCGGCGAGGTATGGAAAGACATGACGAACAACAACTCCCGTCTCGTCACGATCAATGCTGACGGCTGGGGTCAGTTCTTCGTCAACGGAGGCTCGGTCTCGATTTATACGCAACAATAACGAAAACACCCGATCGAAGTGAGGTGACCCTCTCTTCAATCGGGTGTTGTTTGGATTTAGCGTTTCCAGACCCATTCGTCACTCTCGTACTTGGCGACGAGTTGCTGAATCTCTTGTTGCTGCGCCTCGTTGAACGTCAGCGGTTCGAACGTCAAATCGAACGCGTCACGGAACCCGTCCGTGAACGCTGCCGCGACCTCGTCGAAGGCGACCGGTCGGCCGAGTGTCTCGTTCAAGGAGACGGCCTTGTCACCAAAGCGGGCTTTCGCCTCCGCCTTCGCATCGGCCTCGAGATTGAAGCAGTCGAACAAGACGTCATCGTCAATCGACAATGGGATTGACCCGTGTTGCAAGACGGCGCCTTGGTGGCGCACTTGGGCGCTCCCGGCAATCTTTTTCCCGTCGACGGCGAGCTCGTAGTACGAAGCGGCGTCAAAACAGACGGCCGACTTCGGTTTTCGGAGCGCCTCGCGGTCTGCCTCGGTCAATGGTACCGAGAATTCGGCCGGGACGCCGAGCGCGTGGTAGCCGCGACGCACCCCTTCGGTCAGGAGGCGATAGCTCTCGATGACGTTCGTCGGCAAGGACGGCATCGTCTCAGGCAAGATGACGCTATACGTCAGTTCATCTGCGTGCAAGACGGCCCGCCCACCGGTCAAACGGCGGACGACCGGGATGCCATTCAACGCGAGCGCGTCGCGGTCGAGGTCGCGCGTCGCCCGTTGGAAGCGCCCGACGCTGATGGCGTGCGGGGCCCAGGCGTAAAAACGGAGTGTCGGTTTCATGTCGCCGCGTGCGACCCAGCCGGCGATGGCCTCGTCGATGGCCATGTTCTCGGCCGGGGACAGCGGGGCGGTGTGAAGCAAATGCCATGTCGTTCCAGTCATATGTGTCTCTTCTTTCTCTTAGTCGATTGGCAACATCGTATGACGACGCGCCTTGTGGACTTGTTCGTCCGCATGATATGAAGAACGGACGAGCGGTCCGGCTTCACAGTGGGAGAAGCCTTTCGCCAAGGCGATCTCTTTCAACTCGGCGAACTCATCTGGATGGTAGTAACGCTCGACGTCGAGATGCTTCTTCGTCGGCTGCAAGTATTGGCCAAGCGTGAGGATATCGACGTGGTGGGCCCGCAGGTCATCCATCGCCTCAATCAACTCTTCGCGTGTCTCGCCGAGTCCGACCATGATCGACGACTTCGTCGGGATGTCCGGGTTCAGTTCTTTCGACCGTTTCAAAAATTCGAGCGTCCGGTCGTACGTCGCTTTGGCGCGGACTCTCGGCGTCAAACGGCGGACCGTCTCCAAGTTGTGGTTCATGATGTCCGGTCCGGCATCGATGAGCGTCTGGAGCGCCGAGAAGTCACCCATCATATCGGACGGGAGCACTTCGATTGACGTCTCCGGATTCATGCTACGGACAGCGCGGACTGTCTCGGCGAAGACGGTCGCCCCGTAATCGTTCAAGTCGTCGCGGGCGACGGCCGTGATGACGACGTGCTTCAAATTCATGAGACGGACCGATTCGGCGACGCGTTTCGGTTCTTCCCAGTCGAGCTCGTTCGGTTTGCCTGTCGTGACGGCGCAGAAGCGGCAAGCCCGCGTACAGATACTTCCGAGAATCATGAACGTCGCCGTGCGGCGGACGGCCCAACATTCGTGGATGTTCGGACATTTCGCCTCTTCACAGACGGTATGTAGATTTTTCTCGCGCATCATCTTTTTGAGACCGGTGTATGTCTCGTTCGTGTTCAGTTTAATCTTTAACCATTCCGGCTTTCGTTTCAGTTCCCCTCGTGCCAAGATGATTTCCCCCTTTTTGAAAGTTAACCCCTAACAAAAAGAGTTTACCAAAGATGAGGACGAATTCGAACCAGCGAAATTATTGGCTTTGCCAATACAGCTTGGATGTGTGTCAAAACAGAACATATATTTCAAAATGGTTACGCTTTCATGCGAAGTGTTGTTTCCCATTTTTTGAATTGCTATACTGACGTTGACCACCTGAATAAGGACCATATGTAACTGATACGATCAGGCATGGGGTGAACGAGCGTTGGTGAGGCAACGCTTCTTCCTCCATGCCTTTTTGTTTGGGGGTCGGGGAAACTTTCAAAAAAGGAGTGGGGAACATGAACAAAGCATTGAACTGGACGGCGACACTGGGGCTAACGACAGCGCTACTCGTCTCATCGGTCCCGATGGCGACTGCGGTCGTAGCGGAGGAGACGCCAGCAACGTCGATTGAGCAGCGTGTGGACGCCAAGCTCGCGTCGATGACGCTTGAACAAAAGCTCGGTCAAATGATCATGCCAGACTTCCGATTATGGAACGGGGCGAACCATACGGCACTCGCGACAGATGTGGCGCGCGTCGTCGATCGGTTTGACCTTGGGGGTGTCATCTTGTTCGCGGAAAACGTGACTGAGACCGAACAGACGACGAAACTCGTCCACGACCTCCAAGAAGTCGTCAAACAAGACGAAAGCAACGACGTACCGCTCTTCATCACGATTGACCAAGAGGGTGGAATCGTGACACGTCTCGGAACGGGCACGAACTTGCCGGGTAACATGGCGCTCGGGGCGACACGGAGCAGCCAGTACGCATACGACGCGGGGAATATTATCGGTTCGGAGTTGAACGCTCTCGGGGTGAACGTCAACTTCGGTCCGGTGCTAGACGTCAACAACAATCCGGCCAACCCGGTCATCGGCGTCCGCTCGTTCTCGAGCGACCCGGAACTCGTCGGCGAGCTCGGCTCGGCGATGACACAAGGGATTCAAGACCAAGGTGTCGCTGCGACGGCGAAGCATTTCCCGGGTCATGGTGACACGGCGGTCGACTCGCATTACGGACTTCCGATCGTCGACAAATCGCTCGAAGATTTACGCGGTCTCGAACTGTTGCCGTTCAAACGAGCCATCACCGAAGGCATCGATATGATCATGACGGCACACATCGGGATGCCACAAATCGAGGATGAGGTCGTCAACTCGCCGCGCGGCACATTCCCGCTCCCGGCGACGCTCTCGGACGACGTCATCACGGGCGTGTTACGGGAAGACATGGGATATGACGGGATCGTCATCACGGACGCTTTGAACATGCAGGCGATTGCCGATAACTTCACGGAAGCCGAAGCGGTCATCAAGACGTTCGATGCGGGCGTGGATATCGCGCTCATGCCGACGATTTTACGGTCGAACGCGGACGTCGTGAAGCTCGAGACGATCTTTGACGACGTCATCGCGGCCGTCGAAGACGGACGCCTGTCAGAAGAGAAGATTGATGCAGCGGTCGAGCGGATTTTGACGCTCAAAGCGGAACGCGGCATTTGGCAAGAGTCGGTCGACACGACGACGCTCGAGGCGAAACTCGCCGAGGCGAACGCGGTCGTCGGCAGTGCCGAGCATAAAGCGAAAGAACGTGAGATCGCCGAGGCGGCCGTCACGCTCGTGAAGAACGACGACAAGACGCTTCCGTTCAAACCGAAAAAAGGTGAGACGGTCCTCGTCTTGTCACCGGCGAAAGACCAGACGGACAGCATGATCAAGACGATCAAGTCGCTCGAGAAGAACGCCGGCAACATGAAAGACGTGAACGTCATCGCCGCGAACTATACGGCATCGACGAAACACTTAGATCAAAACCCAGACTTGAAAGCGAAACTCGATGCGGCCGACTATATCATTGTCGGTTCGAACGTGAACAACAGCGCCAAGCTGAAATCGACGTCGGCTGACAACTACGTGCCGGCCGAAGTGTTCCGTTACGCGAACGAGACGGGCAAGAAGTCAGTCTTGCTCAGCCTGCGTAACCCGTACGATGTGGCGGTTCAGCCGGACGCACCGGCCCAGCTCATCATCTACGGCTTCAAAGGTGACCCGAACGGACCGGACTCAGAGGCGGGCAATGTCAAATCGGCAGGACCGAACCTCCCGGCCGGCATTCGCGCCATCTTCGGCGAAGTCAAACCGACGGGCAAACTCCCGGTCGACGTACCCACGTTCGAGAACGGCGTGTTCGGCGACGATCTCCACCTTGAATTCGGTGACGGATTCCGCAACTGGAATAAATGAACAAAAAACCGCGAGCGCCCCATGAGGGTGCTCGCGGTTTTTCATTTGAATAACGTATCAAGGATGGCGTAGTTGACGGTTTCGAACTCGCGGTCACGGAGACCGTGTCCTTGTTCCAAATTAAAACTTTGACACTCCCACGGCTAAAGCCGCAAGCCCATCCCTTCAGGATGGGTGGGATTCAGAAGTGCCCGTGCGGACGCAGGCCATTTCTGTTTTGTCCGAGCCTTCAGATGAGGGTGTGCCATCACCCCTCCCGAGACAGACCCTATAGGTTCTCAGGCTGGTTGACTGTCACCATCAACCACAGGTGCGTATCGGATGTTCATCGCACCGACTAGATCTCTATGCTTCTTGAATCCGCATGAACACGAATATGTCCGATCTTTCGCTTTATTTCGGCTCCCGCAAGAAGGACATGTCTGAGATGTGTATGCAGGGTTGACATATTCGACCTTGATTCCTTCTAACTTCGCCTTGTATTCGATGAATGTGGCTAAGCGATAGAACGACCAGGTGTGCAGGTTCTTGGCGTTTTTACGGCTTGTGCTTGCCGTCTGTCGGATGTTCGCCAGTCTTTCGAGGCGGATGACAGAGATATGGTTCTCTTTCGCGAAGTCGACGATCCCACGGCTCACCTTGTGATCCTTGTCTCGCATCCAGCGCTGTTCTTTGTTGTCCAGTTTCTTGATTGCCTTCAGTTTCTTGTGTTGACCGAGCTCTTTCCGCTTCGCCCGGAACTTGCGCTTCATATACTTGTTCTCGCGCCCGTTCCCGAAGAACCGCGCTTTGTCGCAGCCCGTGGACGCGACGGCAGGGACTTTCAGGCCGAGGTCCACCCCGAGCACGTTGGTGCCCGTCTTCTCCGTCGTGCGGATCGTGACGGCGATCTGGGCGATCCATTTGTTCGACTTCTTCGTGATGCGGAGCGTCCCGAGCTTGTTGGCGAGGAGCGTGGCGTTCCGGTTGTCCGGGTCGACCATGTCGGCGAGGAGGGCCGTCTTCTTCACCTTCCCGTCGATGATGATCGGGAGGGAGACCGATTCGAAGTCGAACGAGTAGTTCTGGTTGTTCCAGGTGCAGTACGGCCTCTTCAGGACCGGGACGATCTGGAAGTCCTTCTTCTTCGCCCTCTTGAACATGCTCTTCGCGTCCTGGATGGCCTGGTTCTTGACGGCGCTCGGCAGGTCCGCCGTGA
>NZ_JACSLO010000018.1:0-31320 GCF_018618195.1 Exiguobacterium sp. s7
GGCAAGTCCTTTTTCTTTTCTAAAATAGGAGTGCAGAGTTGTGTACGTTTCCGTTGCACACTTCTGCACTCCTATTTTGCATTACACACGAACGAGCTCGCCGCGACAAGTGTGTTAAAAAAGTAGCTTTTTAGTGAAAGTGGTGACTTTTACATGAACAGTAAAAAAGTATCGGATTTTGTTGTGACATAAACACTTTCGGATTCAATCGAGACCGGCTAGCATGAAAGGGTATCTGGAGAAACGGCCAGCTATGAAGGAAAAGCGCCAGAACTCTGCGGAGTTGACGAGGTTGGGGGTTATCGAGTTTTCGGCGGATGCCTCCTAGTCGCCTGTCACGACTAAAAGTGTTCTTTTAAAACGTTCGGGTGACCGGACGGACAACGAGGAACACGTTGACAGCACTCTAAAAAGCCCGTTTCCTTTTTCGAGAAATCGAATATAGAGGAGATTTTTGTATGTGTGGAATTGTAGGAATGATTGGTCAAGTCGGAACGAAAGAGATTTTATTAAAAGGGTTGGAAAAGCTCGAGTATCGGGGCTACGACTCAGCCGGAATCGCGCTCGTCGGTGATGATGTTCATGTGTTCAAAGAAGTCGGCCGCATCGCCGCACTTCGTGACATCGTACCGGTCGAAGCGGAAGGCGCCATCGGGATTGGCCATACACGTTGGGCGACACACGGCGTGCCGAGCGTCCCGAACGCCCACCCGCACCAGAGCACGACGGGCCGCTTCACGCTCGTCCACAACGGTGTCATCGAGAACGACGAACAAATCAAGGCGACGCTCGACGTGCCGTTTCTCTCGGAGACGGACACGGAAGTTATCGTCCAGTTGATGGAGAAGAACTTCGTCGGGCTAAATGACGTCGAGGCGGCGTTCCGCAAGACGTTGGCTGAGCTCCACGGCTCGTACGCGATCGCGATGATCGACTCGGAGGATAAAGAACGCCTCTATATCGGCAAGAACAAGTCACCGCTCCTCGTCGGACTTGGCGACGGCACGTTCAACGTCGTGGCGTCTGACGCGATGGCGATGCTCCAAGTGACGGACCAGTACCTCGAGCTCCATGACGGCGAGATCGTCATCTTGACGCGCGAATCGGCGACGATCAAGACACTCGACGGCGACGTCCTCGAACGTGCCCCGTATACGGCCGAGATCGATGCGTCAGACATCGAGAAAGGCACGTACGCGCACTACATGTTGAAGGAGATGGACGAGCAACCGGCCGTCATCCGCAACATCATCCAGCACTACCAGAACGAGAACGGTGACATCGAGCTCACGGAAGGCGTGCGCTCGCTCGTCTCGGAAGCGGACCGCATCTATATCGTCGCCTGTGGTACGAGCTATAACGCTGGGCTCGTCGGAAAAGACATCCTTGAGCGAATTGCCGGCATCCCGACCGAGGTCCACGTCTCGTCAGAGTTTGGCTACAATATGCCGCTCCTAAGTTCACGTCCGCTCTTCGTCTTCTTGTCACAGTCTGGAGAGACGGCTGACAGCCGGGCCGTCCTCGTCGAAGTGAAGAAGCGTGGCTACAAGGCACTCACGATGACGAACGTGCCAGGATCGACGCTCTCGCGTGAAGCGAACGAAACGATGCTCCTCCACGCCGGGCCGGAGATTGCGGTCGCGTCGACGAAAGCGTACACGGCCCAAATCGCCGTGCTCGCGATCCTTGCCTACGACATCGCTCGCGCGAACGGGAAAGAGTTGCCGTTCGAGTTGATGCCGGAACTCGCGCGCGTCGCGACGATCATGGACTCGATCATGTCGCAAAAAGAACTGTTTGAAGATTTGTCGGACCGTTACTTGAAGACGACGCCGAACACATTCTTCATCGGACGCGGACTCGATGCATCGGTCTGTCTCGAAGGCGCGCTCAAAGTAAAAGAGATCTCGTATATCCAAGCAGAAGGCTATCCGGGTGGCGAACTCAAGCACGGTTCGATCGCCTTGATTGAAGACGGCACACCGGTCATCGCGCTCATCTCGCAACCGAAGACGAACTTGAACATCCGCGGCAACGTCAAAGAAGTCGTCGCTCGTGGTGCGCACGCGTGTATCATCTCGATGCAAGGCGTCGAGCACGAGAACGACGAGTTCATCTTGCCGCACGTCGAACCGATCCTCGCCCCGCTCATCACGGTGTTACCGGTCCAACTCATGGCGTATTATGCCGCGCTCGCACGTGGCTGTGACGTCGATAAACCGCGTAACTTGGCGAAATCGGTGACGGTTGAATAATATTTGATATTTTCTCGAATAAAATAAAGGATGTCGAACAGCCTCCTAGATACAATTGTGAATGAATATAATTGTATCTAGGAGGTTTTTTATATAGTTATTAACATTAGATGAGCATGGAAAAATAAAATTCATCTAGAAGTATAGAGATTGAAGTTATTATTTAATTAAACTTGAGATACAATTTGAGTATGAATATTTTTCCTTTTTTTAGCTTCAGAAAGAATTAGACTATTGAATAAAAATTATAAATAAAAGTATTTATTAAGAAAGGATGGAATTGATGTACATATCTAATATTCGCATAAAAGGGTATCGAAATCTAAAAGAGGTATATTTAGAATTAAATCGATTAGTGATTTTTATTGGAGAAAATAACAGTGGTAAAAGTAACATACTTAAAGCTTTGACTTTACCTTTTTTTAATAATGAAATAGGAGCTATAAATAAAAATTTAGGTTGGGATGATTTAAATAATGAGCTGAAGAAAGAATACTTTGATTATCTTAAACTGAATCTAGATAAACTTATAAGTGGTGAAATTGAAAAGGATGAATTTCAAAAAAATGTTCCATATATATCAGTAAGAGTAACTTTTAAACCACAGCCTTCTGATGAGTTTTACGTACGTAAATGGAATAACTCTTTAGAAAGTGATGACGGGTTATATCAGATTGAATATAAGTATATGATTGAGAACTCTTTGCAATTATTAGAACATTTGAAGGTGATTTTAAAAGATAAATCTCTGGAAGATATAGACACAATGAAAATGAACTTGCTCCCCATAGAAATGTATAAATACTCGATAATAATACCATTGAATAATGAACCGGTATCATTCAATGATTTAAGTTACTTCAAATATGATTCCTTAGCGGCAGAAAGAGATGATTTCTCACATAAAAACACTCAATTAGGCTCCAAAGCGTTAGTGTCTTTACTTCATAACAAACTAGGGAATGAACAAAAAATTCAAGTGGAAGCTTCTTATGGGAAATTCTTCGATGAGTTAAAAGAAATTAGTAATTTAGAAGGTATATTTAATTGGCAAGAAACATCTGACATCGATAATGCTAAAGACTTTTTTGATCAAATAAGATTGTTACCTAATATGCCAAGTATAAGTGCTCTTCTAAACAATGTTAAATTAGGAGTTGGCGATGAATACTTGTATAGTCAAGGTTTAGGTTATCGAAATTTAATATACTTGCTTGTGATGATGAACTCATTAGAAATTAATAAGGAAGTAGCGTTAAATATATTGACTATTGAAGAACCTGAGGCTCATTTATGCGTAAGTAATGAGAGGCTCTTGTCTAGTTTTATTAATTCAACTATAGAAAGAAGTAATCAGGTTCAAGTGTTTGTTTCTACTCACAGCTCTGAATTTTTGAACAAGTTAGAATTGAAAAATGTAACTGTAGTTAAAGAAGGAAAAGCCTTTTCTTTAAACACTGTCGTAGAGGAAGATGAATTATCTTACTTAGCGAAAAAACCTAATTTAGATTTTCTAAAATTTTTATTTTCTAAAAGAAGTATTTTAGTTGAAGGTCCTAGTGAAGAAATGTTAATTAAGTCTTATTTGGCTTTTCAAAAAAATAGTTTAAATGATATTGAAGTAATTTCTTTACATAAAGGATTTAAAAATATGTTAGAAATTTGGTTGAAAACAAACGAAGGTACTTCGCACAGAATAGGAATAATTAGAGATTTTGATAATCAACCAAATGCTCAACAAGCTCATGATGAATACAATGCGCATGATAATATCTTAGTTACAACTACCACAGAATATACTCTTGAACCGGAATTCGTAAATACAAGTTCCAATTATGAATCACTAAAAAAATACTTTTCTGAAGAGCATGGTTGGACAGAGGATGAGACTAGTACCGCTGAGGCATTATCAGATAAATGGAGAAGTTCTAAAACTGATACGATGCTTAAATTCTGTCAAGACTTTGGAACAGGACATCTAAAGAATGTGGAATTGCCTGAACATATTGACGAAGTTATAAAGTTTTTAATGAATAGGAGCGAATCATGAGAATAGTTGTTGCTGGTGCAGGGGCTGGGAAAACTACTTCAATGGCTCAACAGGTTTTGGACAGGTATAAAATTATTGAACAAGGAAAAATAATTTATATTATAACGTACACAAATGCTGCTAAAAACCAAATTAGAAATAAAATTATTGAATTACATGGAGCAATTCCTGATCAAGTCAAAATTGAAACATCACATTCTTTTTTACTGCAAGAAATTATTTTTCCATTTAACCATCTTTTATATGATCAGCTTTATACCAAAACATCGATCATAACTCTACCTAGCAGAAGTGACTATAGAGCTGTTCGCATAAAAGAATTGAAAAAGGAAAATATTGTTCATGCTGAAGAAGTTACACAAATTGCTAAGTTTGTACTAGTAGGCAAAACTTCTGATAAAAGAGAATTAAAAGAGAAACGAAGAAAGATAATAATGATTATTGCTAGGTATTTGGATTCTCTTTTTATAGATGAAGTTCAAGATATTGACGAAAATCTATCTAAAATTATTGAGGTTTTGCATACAAATCATATTAATCTTCATTTAGTTGGGGATCCGAAGCAAGATTTGAGAGGACGAAATGAATTAAGAATGTTAGTTGAAAAGTATGATATGCATGTTGAATATAAAGAAGAGAATTATAGATGCCCTATATCTCACGTTAATTATGTAAACCAATATGTTCCCCAAAAAGAAGCGCAAAAACATCAAACTACGGAGTTAGGTGTTTTAGAGTATCAATTTGAAAGTGAAATAAATTTAGAAGAATTTATTCAATCAGAAAATTATTGTCATAAATATATTTATCAAAGGAATGACCGATTTACTACTAACATTAGAGAAGGCCAAAATAATGCTGATCTCTTAAAATATGAATTGAAAAAGTTGATCATGAGGTCGCAACATGCCGAAGATAAGCCTGACAATAGAGCTTACAGACTAAACAAGGCAATTCAAAGAAATATTCATTCAATGGATAACTGGAAAATCATTAATCGTATAAGCCGAGCGTTACTTTTGGAACTAACTTCTCAGGATAAAGCAAGGCTGCAACACGCTCTGACTTTAAGTAGAGAAAAGCAAGCAGAAAAAAGAATAGAAGTTGAATCTATTGATAGGGTTAAAGGGCTTGAAGGAGAACGTTGCTTGTTTATTCTTTCAGTGGAATTAGCAGGATACTTATTTTTAGAAAAAACTCAAACTAATAAAATGTTGAATTATTTATATGTAGCATTAACTCGTTCAAAGAATACATTAACCATTCTAATTACTAAAGAGGTTGAAGAAAAATACGGTAAAGAGTGGATAACAGAAAAAATGTCAGTACTTCTTAAAGTACATGAAATTTGAAAAATATCAAATGATTGGGGCTCTTTATTAAGTGAATATAAGTCCGGTTTCAATGAAATCATAAGCGATAAATAATCAATAATAATTCCATGTCAAGATAAGAAATTAGAACCAATGAAACTCGAACTATAAATGTATTCAGCACCTATTCTTATACAAATAGGTGTTTTTTACTGCTTGCCGATATCTTTGCCAACAAGCAAAATAGTAGGTGAAGTAAGCGGTTGCATCGTATGGTTAGATAAAGATAAGCGATGAAAGAAGGTCTGACATGAACGTATATATTGCCTGTCCATGCGGGTTCGTCACGAGCGCGATGGCGGCGAAGCTGTTTGCTGAAGCGTGTTCGGGAAAAGTGTCGTGTGTGATTCAACACGGCACGTATCGGGACATCCCGGAAAACGCCGAATTGATTATTTATCAAGCCGGGACTGAGACGGTCGATCATCCGACCGCGCACGTTCGCTCGGTCAGACACATGTTATCGCTCACGGAATATCGACAACTCGTCGAGGAATGGGTGAATGCATATGAAACATGAGTGGAGCGCCCGAGAGCGCTCGATTTTACTACATCTATTGGCAACGGAGACCTCGACACCGCTCGCGGAGATCGCGCAAGCGGTCAATTTGTCTGAGCGGACGATTCAACGGGAGCGTCAACTGCTCGAAGGCATCCTGCGCGAGTTCGAATTGGAACTCGCTTGGCAGCGCGGGCACGGCCTCAGTCTCATCGGTCGTTCCGATGCGAAGCAACAGTTGCGCGAAGACTTGATTTTGTCGGCCGAGGCGATTCCAACGGCGGAGGACCGCATCTTCGAGCTCGCTTGGAGGCTCCTGTTTGAAAAAGATACGCTCAAGCTGCAGGCGGTCGCGAAACAGATGCACGTGTCACCGAGCACGCTCACACAAGACCTTGAGAAACTCGATCGTTGGTTCGACGAGTATCACCTTGAAGTCGAGCGGAAGAAAGGGGTCGGCGCGCGGGTGCTCGGCCTCGAAGCCGAGAAGCGGAAGCTGATGATCAATGCGCTGCTCGCTCATTGGGACACGCTCGCGTTCTATCGCTTTGTCCGCGGGGAGGATGATTACATCCCGACCTTTTTGAAGACCGTCCCGTGTGACGTCATGCTCGAGGCGCTTCGTGACGGTTATGACTATCTAAAGGAACATCCGTATGAGCGGATGGACGACCGGACCATCATGCGGGTGACGTTCGCCTATGGCGTACAACAAGCCCGTCTGGACGCCGGCTTCTTCCTAGAGATGTATACGAAAGGACGCTCCGACGACTATTTGAAAGTCGCGTCTGATATGGAGACGGCCCTCGGGACGCCGTTCTCGATGGCGGAGCGGGTCTGGTTCGCTGAAGAAGCGAACCGGCTCCGGTCATTGAAGGAACAGATGAAAGAAGATGAGGAAGAGCGTTGGGTCATGCAGATCCGTGTCCATAAGCTCATCCATCACGTTTCACTGATCCACGGATTCGCCTTCACGGACGACGCCGCGCTCGAGAAGGGGCTACTCGCCCATATCTTATCGAGTATGAATACCCAAGCCCTTCCGGATACGGACACGGTCCGTCCGCACATCGACCGTGACTATCCACATTTACGTTCGGCGATTCAACAGGCGGCCGATATCGTCTTCGGGACGAACACGTTCACGGAAGAAGAGACCGTGTTTTGGGCGATGCATTTCGCCGCCGCGCTCGTCAAACCGGTTCGGCGTCGGGAATATCGTGCCCTCGTCGTCTGCTCGGCCGGTCTCGGCTCCTCGAAGATGCTCGTCAACCGGGTCAAACAAGAGTTTCCTGAGATGCAGGACGTCGTCAACTCGTCGTTGTTCGGGCTCGAACAGCATCGACTCGACGACTATGACGTCATTTTGTCGACCGTGCCGTTGCCGCCGTTATCGGTGCCGACGCTCATCGTCAACCCGCTCTTGACGAACGAAGAAGTGCAACGCGTCCGCCACTTGCTGTTATCGCTCCCACAGTCGTTCCAGACGAAAGAGAAGAGCCACTCGACGATGCTCGACTTCAATGAACTCGGTGCCCTCGTCGAGACGTTCGAACGGATGGACCGGCAGTTCGATCTCGTCACGCTCGATAATAGCGACCGATTGGAAGACATCTTGCTCGATATCGGGACGCATCTAGAAGAACGCGGACTCGTCCAAAGCGGCATCCAGTTATCGGCCCAACTGCTCCGGCGTCATGAAGTGGCGGGGCTTGGGATCCCGGGCACGAAACTGGCCTTGTTCCATGGGCGTCACGCCTCGATTGAACGAGCGAGTGTATTCGCTTTCGACTTGAATCAATCGATCCCGCTCCTCATGATGGACCAATCGACCGAACCGGTATCGCGTCTGCTCGTCCTGCTCGCACCCGAAGAGGCGGAGGACGTCGAACTCCAGTTCCTCAGTGCCGTCAGCGGATCATTGATTGAGAGCGAACAACATATGAACTTATACAGTAACGGTTCAAAGAAAGAACTGCGTCTCTTGCTTCATGAATGTATGAAGAAAATGATTCAAGACACGCTGCACGAGAAATGACCCGCCGTGGTCATTTTTTTATTTGGCACAGAATGTTGCCAAAGTGTGAACTGGATTGAATTGAGAAAGCGCTTACGCTGAGACTACAATACGAGTGTAGAGCACAAACCGGTTAGCTACACTACAACAATCTACCTTTCACAATAATCGACTGGAGGTTTTATACATGGCGAATGCGCAAGCTGGCTCGGGCGGGGTTCGAGTCAAAGTACAACGGTTCGGGAGTTTCCTGAGCGGAATGGTCATGCCAAACATCGGCGCCTTCATCGCCTGGGGGATCATCACCGCCCTCTTCATTCCAACGGGCTGGTGGCCGAATGAAAAATTAGCAGAACTCGTCGGTCCGACGATCACGTATCTGTTACCGCTCTTGATCGGGTTCACCGGCGGTAAGTTGATTCATGACGTACGAGGCGGAGTCGTCGGGGTACTCGCCACGATGGGGGTCATCGTCGGGACGGATATTCCGATGTTCCTCGGTGCGATGATCATGGGTCCACTCGGTGGATATGTCATTAAACAATTTGACCGCCTCATCGAAGGCAAAGTCAAAGCTGGATTCGAAATGCTCGTCAACAACTTCTCGGTCGGAATCATCGGTGGTCTTCTCATGATCGGTGGCTTCGAAGTGTTCGGTCCAATCATGAGCGGCCTTGATAAAGTCATGGCAGCCGGTGTCGACTGGATCGTCGGTGCGAAACTGTTGCCAATCGCAAGTTTATTCATCGAGCCAGCGAAAATCTTGTTCTTGAACAACGCCATCAACCACGGGATTTTGAGCCCGCTCGGTGTCGATCAAGTGGCGGACGCCGGGAAATCGGTCTTGTTCTTACTTGAGGCAAACCCGGGACCAGGTCTTGGTTTGCTGCTCGCTTACATGGTGTTCGCTAAAGGCGCGGCCAAACGGACGGCACCAGGGGCAGCGATCATTCACTTCCTCGGTGGGATTCACGAGATTTACTTCCCATACGTCTTGATGAAACCAGTCTTGATCCTTGCGATGATCGCAGGGGGCGCAACAGGGGTCTTCACATTCGTCTTGTTCGATGTCGGTCTCGTCGCACCAGCGTCACCAGGTAGTATCTTTGCGATTCTCGCGATGGCGTCACGCGGTTCATACCTCGGACTCGTGACAGGGATTCTCTTGTCGGCAGCGGTCACGTTCGCCGTGGCCAGCGTCATCTTGAAATCAAGTGCGGCCGAAGAAGTGTCACTCGAAGAAGCGACACAAAACGTCAGCGCGATGAAAGGCAAACAGTCGTATGCGTCAGCTCTCGTTCACGACCGTCTCGATAAAGTCGATCACATCATCTTCGCTTGTGACGCCGGGATGGGTTCGAGCGCGATGGGCGCCTCGGTACTTCGTAATAAAGTGAACAAGGCGAATTTGCCGATCAAAGTCACGAACACGTCAATCAGTCAATTGCCGAAAGACGCTCAATTCATCATCACCCATGAGGATTTGACGGACCGGGCCGAGGCACAAGTGCCGGATGCGATTCACCGTTCGGTCACGAACTTCTTGAACGCAGACTACTACGATCAATTGATTGAAGAAATCAAAGCAGAACGCAGCAAAATCTCATAACACAACAGACAGAGACAAAGGTTTAAGGTATAGGAGGAACTAAAATGCCATTCATTCAGACAGAGATGATTCGACTCAACCAATCGTTCAACTCGTCGGCCGAAGCGATCGACGCAGCCGGTGAAGTGTTAGAAGCAGCCGGATGTGTGTCTCCGGCTTACGTCCAAGCGATGCATGCACGTCAAGCGCTATCAAGCGTTTATATCGGGAACCAAGTCGCGATTCCGCACGGGACTGAGGAAGCGAAATCCGCCGTTCAAAAGACGGGGATTTCCATCCTTCAAGTGCCGGCCGGCGTCGACTTCGATGGCCAAACGGCGAAACTCGTCATCGGGATTGCCGGTGTGGATGATGAACATTTGGAACTCCTGTCCCAAATCGCAGTCATCTGTTCAGATGAGGATAATGTCGAGCGTCTTGTACAGGCGAAGACGAAAGAAGAGATTTTGTCGTTATTCATGGAAGAGGTGGCGTAATGAAAGCCGTACATTTTGGGGCAGGGAACATCGGACGTGGGTTTATCGGATTGTTGCTCAATCAGAGCGGCTACGAGGTCACGTTCGTCGATATCAATGATACCGTCATCCAGGCGTTAGAAGACAAACGGTTCTATGAAGTCGGATTTGCCGAAGAAGGCGTCGACAACGTCGTCGTCGATCGGGTCCGCGGCGTCAACAGTTTGACCGACCCGGAACGCGTCATCGCCCTCATCGCCGAGGCCGATCTCGTCACGACCGCCGTCGGACCGACGCTGCTACCGAGAGTCGCGCCCCTCATCAGCGAAGGGCTCTGTGAACGCGAGACGTCGGCACCGGTTTATGTGATTGCTTGCGAGAACATGATCGGTGGTAGCGCGTCACTTCATCAAGCGATTGAAGCATCAAGTGGTATCGGGACGGCCAATGCCTCGTTCCCGAATGCGGCCGTCGACCGGATCGTTCCGCTGCAGCAACACGCGGACCCGCTGTTCGTCGAGGTCGAGACATTCTACGAATGGGTCATCGAGACGAAAGGATTGGCCGAGCGGCCCCCGCTTCAAGGTGTGACGTGGGTCGACGAGATTGGGCCATACATCGAGCGGAAGCTGTTCACGGTCAATACCGGTCACGCCATCGCGTCGTACATCGGTTCCTTGTTCGGGAAAGCGACGATCGACGAGGCGCTGAAAGACCGCCGTGTCCGCCAAGTCGTGCAAGGTGCCTTGTATGAGACTGGTTGGCTCCTTCTCGAGAAGTACGGGTTCGAGGCGAAAGAACACAGTCAATACATTCAAAAGATTATCAAACGATTCGAGAATCCGAAGTTGAAAGATGAAGTCTCACGTGTCGCCCGCTCACCGATCCGCAAGCTCGGACCGAGTGACCGGCTCGTCAAACCGGCCCGCGAACTGATCGACAACGGCATCGAACCGAATGAACTGGCCTACGGGATCGCGGCTGCCTTGACCTATTACAACCCTGAGGATTCAGAATCTTCTGAACTTTATGTGTCCATCGAAGAAGATGGCATCGTCTCGACGGTGGAAAAATATCTTCAATTGCATGAGGACGATACGCTGACGAAGTTGATCCTCGAACAATATCACTTGATTCGCGAACAAGAAAAAGCGCAAGTCTCGTAAATCGAATCTCCTGTGCCCGAGTGGCATGGGAGATTTTTGGCATATAAAAAGACTGCAGCGCAGGGGCTGCAGTCTCCTCAAGCTCGGGTCTTTCCGAACTCAATATAAGTGGTGACCGATTTGACGTGCTTCACGACGTCCTTCTCACGAAGGGGACGACTGAAGTAATAACCTTGAACGTAATCACACTGTTCGTTCAGCAACCATTCGAGTTGATCCGACGTCTCGACGCCTTCCATGAGCACTTTCATATTAAGGTTATGGCCGAGCTGGATCATCGAACGGACGATGGCTTCCTGGTTCCGGTCCGTGAACAAGTTGACGATGAACGACCGGTCGATTTTCAACACTTGGACCGGGAGCTCCCGCAATTGACGGAACGACGAGTAGCCGGTCCCGAAATCGTCGAGCGAAATCAAGATGCCGAACTGATGGAGCTGGGCAAGTTTCTCCCGTGTCGACGCCTCGTATGACAGCATCGACGACTCCGTCACTTCCAATTCGAGGAACATCGGGTCCATCCCGGTCTCATCCAAGATGGCTTGGAGTGACTCGACGAAATCTTCACGTGCGAATTGGAGCGGCGAGACGTTGACCGAAAGGGTGAATGGTTTCACACCAGACTTCTTCCAGCGCACCCAGGCTCGGCAAGATTCACGCATGACCCAACTGCCAATCGGATGGATGAGGCCCGTGTTTTCTGCGATTGGAATGAAGTCGGTCGGTGACACGTGACCGAGCTCGCGGTTGTTCCAACGAAGCAGCGCCTCAACGCCTTCGAGCCGGTTTTGCGTCAGCGACACTTTCGGCTGATACACGAGTGTGAACTCGTTCCGGTCGAGCGCATGCGTGAGCGCCTTCTCGATCTCGACGGTACGAAGGATTTGGTGCTTCGACTCGTCTTCGAACTCTTTAATTTGATTCTTTCCGGTCCGTTTCGATTCGTGGACGGCGAGGCGGGCGTATTGAACGAGCTCCTCGGCCGATGTCGTGTCTTTCGGATAATGGCTAACTCCAGCACTCATCGTCAGTTCGACGGTCGTGCCATCGATATCGAACGGCTGAGAGATGGCTTTGATGCATTTCTCTGCCTTCTGTTTGGCAAGCGTACTCCGCTTGTCGAACAACAAGATGATGAACTCGGATGAACCGACGCGTGTTAATATGTCGTCCGGGTGAATCGTCACTTGCAGACGTTCGGCGATTTGCATCGTCAATTCGTCCGAACCGTGATGACCGAGCATGTCGCTCAAGAACCGCCAACGATCGATGTCGATGTAGAGACAAGCGACCGGGTCCTCGATTTGAATATGTTCGGCGAGAATACGTTCGAGCTTGTGCCGGTTCGGCAAATCCGTGAGCGTGTCGTGGTACGCCATATGTTCGACGAGACGCTGTGAGGCGATCGTTTCTGAGACGTCACGGAGGAACCAAAGCATCTGGTCCATCGTTTCGCCTTTGAGTGGGTAACTCGTCACTTCGATCGTTCGGTCATCGATGTCGATGCGCCGTGGTTCATAAAACGGTTGATTGATCGTGAGCGACGGATGATAGTCTTGGAAAAAAGCATCTTCTTCGATTTCGTCAAACAAGCGATAGAACGCCATGTTCGCATATTGGATCATTCCATCTTTCGTCGTCGTGACGACGGCATCCGTCGTCGACTCAAGAATCGTCGCTTGAATGAACTCTCGTTTACGAAGGTGACGATCGAGCGTGAGCGACAGGAAGAAAATCGCGAACAAGAGAATCGTGATCGCCGTGACGAGCCAAGCGAGTAACGACGGTTCGATCGCATTGGCGAACGGAGAATCCGTCTCGACAAACGTGAACGACGCGGCTAGCATCCCGACGAAGTGCATGCCGAAGATGGCGATGCCCATTAGCAACGAGAAGAATACTTTCAATTCGAGATCAATCTTTTGCTTGGCATACTTCGAGAAGAAACCAATCCAGAGGGCGACGAGCGAGGCGCCAATCGCAATCAGAATCGATAACGCCGCAAGCCATGGATTATACGAAGTCACTACACCTTGCAGGGCGGCCATGCCGACATAATGCATGCTCGCGATACTGCCGCCCATCACAACCCCGGCACCGATCAAAGCGGGGCGGGTCGTGCGACGCGAGACGATCAAGAAGCCGAAAATACAGCCGGCCATGGCGATGATGACGGAAAATAGGACGAGCGGGATCGAATACGTGACCGGTCGCAACGCCTCATGCGCGAGCATGGCGATAAAATGCATCGACCAGATCCCGAGACCGAGCGTCGCACCTCCAGCTAAGATCCACACGTTCTGGACGGAACGGTTCGCTGAATTGACACGCCGTGCCAGCTCGATGGCGGCGTATGCAGAAACGGCGGCGATAATATAAGAGAGAATCACAAGAAAAACATTATGACTCATCGAGTGTTCGACTACTGGTTCCATGTGTACCTCGCTAAAGAATGTATTTTTTATAGTAATTCTAATTATACCCCGCAAAACAAAAGCCCACCTATCATTTTGCTTCACTTGTTGAAAATATTTTTTGCGTGAAATAGGGAAGCCAGGCAGAAAGCGGGTAAACTACGTGTAGAAGGAGGGGGACGCGTTGATTCCGACAAAAAAAGAAATCATTCTGTTTCTCCTCATCGCGTTCGGGTTCTCATGGCTGGCGTGGTGGGGGCTGTATATGTGGACCGAATTACCGATCCAGGTGATTGTCGTGATTGGGGCGTTCGGTCCAAGTCTGGCGGGGAGCTATATGGCGTTTCGAGAGAATGGCTGGTTAGGGGTAAAAACGCTCTGGAAGCGAGGGTTCGAGTGGAAGATGCCCGTTCGCTATTACGCGTTCGGCCTCTTGTTCCTGCCTGTGCTGTTTTTGATTGCCTATTGGTGGTCCGATGCCGATGGCGCGTCGTTACTCGAACGTCCATGGCTCGTTGTTCCCTATTTCCTCTACATGTTGTTCCTTGGGGGAACAATCCAAGAAGAGTACGGGTGGCGCGGATATTTGCTCGATGGATTTCAACTGAAAGTCACGCCCGTCAAGGCGAGCCTGTTCGTCGGCGTCATCTGGGCGGGCTGGCATATTCCGCTCTTCTTCATGGAGGGGACGGGGCAAGCATTGATCCCGTTTTGGGCGTATGGCTCGGCAATTCTGGCGTTCACGTTTATCATTTCGTGGCTCTATAACGTCACGACGATGAACTTATGGTCCGTGTTCTTATTGCACACGATGTTCAACGTCTCGTTCACGCTCGTTCCGTTAATTGAACCGAGCGCGTTCCCGATTGGATTTCTTCACTTGACGCTGTTACTCCTTACGACTGCAATCATCCTCGTCTGGCAGACGCACGGTCATCTCGGTTATGATCACCTCGAGCAACTCGAAGCGGTCGAAGGGTCGCATCAAGCGAACGTTACCCCCCATCGGGACGCGGGTAAAGACTAGCACGTACAATTCAGGACTAGAGGGAAGTGGAGACATTGAACTTTCGCCCGCTTGACCGCGAAGACGTCAAACCGCTCCAACGACTGTTCATGGAGAGTCTGAGTGACTTGATTCGGCGAGAACAGTTTGAGGATGCCGATCTATTGGATGAAGAAGTAGAGCGATTGAACACGACCGTTCAGGACAGTTTCGAGGACGAGTCCGTTCAAATTTTCGTTGTCGTAAAAGACGGCGTCATCGTGGGCACAGCGGCGATTTTACCTCCCAATGACATCATTACTGCCCATATCGACGTCGAACCGAACACGCCAGAAGTCGGTTGCATGTACGTGTCGCCTACGTCCCAACGTCAAGGGGTAGGTCACTTCTTGATTGAGAACATCAAACGACAATTGTCAGCGAACGGACAGACGGCGTTTTACTTGGATGCTGGCTTCCCGACGTCTCAAGCCTATTGGGAAAAGCGGCTCGGGCCGCCGGTTTTGACGCTTGACCATTACTGGGGACCTGGCGCACCGCATAAAATTTGGCGTTGTACGACTACAGAAAAAGAGACCTGATTCGCATATGCGGTCAGGTCTCTTGCTTATTTATAAGTGCTCATGAATTGATGAATCCCAGAAGCGGTGGCGTCTGCCATCCGTTGCCGGTAAGTGGTGCTCGTCAAATGCGAGCGGTCGTTCGCGTTGCTGATGAACCCGTATTCGACGAGTGTCGAAGGGACGCTGTTCTTTCCGACGACGTAAACGTTTTGATACTTCACGCCACGGTTACGGATTGTCGGGATACGGGCACCGAGTTCACGGTTGATGGCCGCTCCTAGACTCCGGCTAGCCGAGATGTATGGGTTCGTCGTATAGCTTTCTCCGGTCGGTACGAGTACTTCATGACCATGGTAAGACGTATTCGTCGAAGAGTTGTTGTGAATGCTGACAAAGGCGCTGCCTTTATACGACTTCGTCAATTCGACGCGTTGTGCGAGCGACAAGTAGACATCGTTCGTGCGTGTCATCCGTGCGTTATAGCCATATGTATTCGAGAGCGTACTCGCGAGACGTGCGGCAATATCGAACGCAATCACTTTTTCGTAAGATGAGCCGTAGACAGCTCCAGGATCGTTTCCACCGTGTCCGGCGTCGATCACAATCGTACGTCCCGTGCCTGTGGACGTCGTCGGTGTCGTCGTCGTGGCTGGTTTCAAATACTGGGAAGCGACGTAGCCCGTCTTTCCACCGTAACTGACCTTATACCAAGAGCCGTACTTGCTGACATACTTGACGGTCGAGCCGTTCGGGATGGTCATCAATACCTTGCTCCACGAGGCAGCCGTCAAACGCATGTTCAAGTTGACCGTCGTTTGGTAAGAGGTTGTCGATGTCGTCGTGGTCGGGGCTCCTGTGGCTGATAAGTACTGGGAAGCCACATAGCCCGTTTTCCCATTGTAGCTGACCTTATACCAAGAGCCGTAGCGGCTGACGTACTTGACAGTGGCACCGTTCGGGATGGTCATCAATACCGTGCTCCATGAGGCTGCCGTCAATCGCATGTTCAAATTGACTGTCGTTTTGTAGTACGAGGCTGAACTCGGCGTGATTGTCGACGCGCTCGATACTTTTACGTACTGCGAAGCGACGTAGCCGGTCTTTCCGCCGTAACTGACTTTGTACCAAGACCCGTACGTGCTGACATATTTGACGGACGCCCCGGATGGAATCGTTAGAAGAATCGGACTCCAAGTGGCGGCACTCAAACGAAGGTTCAAGTTAGCTGTCGTCGTGTAGGTCGAGGCAGCTTCGACACGGCTCGATTCGAAACCGGTCGGCGTCAAGTCGAATGGGGCGATGGCCATGCCACCAATGACAAGGGAAGAGCTAAGCAACAGTTTCAAGTTCCAAGATGGTTTCGTTCGGTTCAATCGAGATCCGCTCCTTTGTTCGTCGTTCATATGAAATAGCTGTGAAATGAAATCGTCATCATGTCTCCGTTATTATATAAGGAAACAAGAAAAAAATGGAGGTTAATATGTAAATTGTTTTACTTTTTTTCTAAAAGTTTATTTCCAGAGATTCGGAAATAAAAAAGAGACGCGCAAGGGCGTCTCTTTTAAAGGATTAGGCAAGGCGTGGGAAATCTTCACCGAGCGGTTTGATTGTCGATTCAACTTTTGCCAAGCGCGGGAAATCTTCACCGAGTGGTTTGATTGTTGATTCGAATTTAGCGAGACGTGGGAAGTCCTCACCAAACGTTTGAATTGGCGCATCAAACTTAGCAAGGCGTGGGAAGTCTTCACCCATCGGTTTGATTGAACTGCCCAATAGTAATACTGCTGCGGCGATGAATAACAGTCCTGTAATCTTTTTCATTATGAATCCCTCCATCAATTATATTGGTGTGTTGAAAGCTGCGATCTCTAGCGTAATGGTACTCAGTAGTCAGAAACTGGAGATTCTAGTAAATTATATACCGATTCTGATTGTTGGTAAATACGGGATTCCAAATCGCCTACATATTGTTGTGGCATATTCGGTTCATGCAAGATAACTTTATCAGAACCTTCTTTAGTAGAAGACGATAAAATCGGGACGTGTGCTTCTTGACTGAGCAGTGTGCTACATAGAGGAGTGAGTGTGTTTTCAACTGGTCGGAAATGTTCTGGGCGCCAACAAATTGATGCTTCAGGAAGGATGTATAGAATATGTCCTTCTTGTAATAAAGCTAAACACTGGCCCAGAACACCTTGGAAATCCCGCTCTACATTTATATAACCAAATTCTTGGAAGTGTTTCTCATAGACGGTTCTTGAACTGCGCTTTAGAATAGAAAGAGACAGTTCAGGTCCGAGAATGTATAGTTTTTTATATGACCGATTTTCTTTGAGCGTTTTGGCAATCAATTGTGGCAAAGTTTGATAGTAGTCAATTTGAAAAGCATTGAGTATAAATCCTTTAGGAGAACGCAACAAGTGGGTCAAATGCTCTAGCCCCTCAAACTGATTGCGATCAGCATAGGAGTAAGACGCATTAAACAGTGGAGCTTGTTTAGATTGGAAATAAATTTTAGGTTTAATGTAGTCTTCCGCAAGTAAAAAATTTAATTTTCCCATCTGATGTATTCACCTCCGAAAATATAAATCCTATGATTAATTTTTAATGAATCGTTTTACCTAAAAAAACGTAAAGCTTTTTATTTACTAGTTAAATTCTATCATGATTGAAGAGTCTAACGGACTGCTACCGGTTGGGAAAATGATAGTGGGAAAACAACAAAAATATCGTTTTTTGAAGAAGATTTTCCTGATACGATTGTTTCTAGACTATATTTATTTAAAAAAACGCTAATAATTAGGGCGAAGGGGCTATTGCTTAGAATGGAATACAACTACGGAAACCTTATAAAAATTGAGAGAATGCGTAGGAATATGAAGCAGTCAGTCTTAGCTAGAGGCATTTGTTCAATATCTTACTTAAGTAAAATCGAGAACAACCAAACGTCCGCTAGTGAAGAAGTACTAGAGATGATTTTTAAGAGGCTTGGAATTGAAGTTCCTCTTTATTATGATTTCAGCGAACAAGTTGAAAAAGTTAGGGCTGAAATTGAAGAAATACTAAGAGATGCGATTTTAACAAGAAAAGACAAAGGTAAGTTGCAAGAAGTAGAAAAATATTTATCCAATCCAGTTGTGAACCAATCGAAAGAACTCTATATTAGCTTGCTATTGGCGTTGGCTAGACTGGATAGTATGCCTGGGGGACAAAATAGGTACATTACTGAAATTGGTTGGATTGAGGAACAACTTAATCGCGAAGCCGGCCTTAGGTATACTTTAATGAAGAGTCTAAAACTATTTAATGAGAATGAAAAAGAAAAATCACTAGAATTACTTGAGGAACTGAACGAACAACTTCCACACTCAAGTCTACCGATATGGGAAATGGCAGATATGCGATATATCATGGGTGGGATGTATTATAAATTTACAGATTACCTTCAAGCAATCGAGAATGTGAAATTTGCACTTGATTATTTTCAAGAACATTTCTTCCTAGAGAGAATCGTTGAATGCCATATCATTATTGGGCTAGCTTTTAAACGACGAAGACGCTTTACGGAGGCGTTGGCTCATTATCACAGAGCAGTAAAAGTGATAAGTGCCACAACTATGAAAGACTACTATGGAATGCTTTATAATAACATGGGTGAGATTTATTCTTCTTTAGGTGATCAAGAAAAAGCCCTTGAATACTTTATGCAAAGCTTTGATTACAAAGTAGAAGTAAAGAGTAAGCTATATAGCGTCGTGTCGTTGATTGAAGGATATACAAACTATAACAACGTAGAAGAAATACTAAATTGGTTATCCAAAGGGTACGAAATCAAGGGTGATCGAACGGGATTAGAAGAGTTTGACCATCATTTTGAAATCTATAAAAATTGTTATCAAGTCCCAAATCAACTTGAGTTGATCAAATCGCTGAAAGAAGCGGTTCACTATTTTGAAAAATATAATGATTATGTGTATATGCAAAAATACTCTCTATGGTTAGCCAGAGAACTTCGAAGCAATGGGAAGTATAAATTGGCCACTGAATACTATGAAAAAGTCATCGATATCATGTCTCATATTGATTAACGCCTCTCGAGGCGTTCTTTTTTTGCACAAAAAAAGAGACGCCCGAATCGTCTCTTGTCGTTTTATGGAGTGGTGAAATAATGAATCGTCCAAATCGGTTCGTTCATCAACGTTTCATCTTCCACATGGCCCATTTGCACTTGTTGGAGCAAGTGAATGATGTGCTTTTGTAAATTGGCGTCGTGTGAGCCGCTCGTCAAAATCCCATCTTCACTTGCGATGATATAAAATCCACCCAATCGCAACGGAATATGATTTCTTACAATCGACACGGCAGTCTGAAGTTCAGCTTGCCCGCCCTGCAGTGGCACGTTTATATCAAAACGGCCCCATTGTTTAAAGTCGCCTACTTCTGAAAACGGTGGGTCGCGATGATCCAACTCCATGACCTCCAATCTTGTCTGTCTCTTCCTTACTAGTATAGCTCTTTTTTTAAATTTTACCTGCGAGAATAATGGGAAGGGTGCATTGACGTCGCCTCAGGTTCTCGGTGTTACTCTTTTTCTAGATTATGCCAAAACATTCCTGCAAAAAAGAGAAGCGACGATATAAAAAACACGACCGGAATGAATCCGGCCGCGCTCATTGATGAATCGGCTCTTTTGACGTCGGGAGCTCACAGATAAAGGTGCTACCTTCACCGTAGATCGATTCGACATGTAAATGTCCGTCGTGCGCTTTGGCGATCTCTTTACAGATGGCGAGACCGAGGCCCGTTCCACCGATTTTTCGGCGGTCCGAGTTGTCGACTCGGTAAAACTTCCCGAACAAGTTCGGCAAGGCAGAAGAAGGGATGCCCATCCCGTTATCCCGGACTTTCATGACGACTTGACCTTCGAGTCGTTCCAACGAGACGAGCACGTTGCCGCCTTCAGGTGAATACTTGATGGCGTTACTGAGCAAGTTACCGAGCAACTGCCGCATTCCTTCTAAGTCAGCTTCGATTTTGAAGTCTTGTCCGACGTCGGCATCGAGATGTAAATGATGCGAGTCGGTCGTTTCTTGATAGAAGCTGATGCTGTCACGAGCAAGTTCGAGAAGGTCGACCGTTTCCCATTCGAACGTCTGTTTCCCGGCCTCCATCTTTTGCAGGTCGAGGAAGTCGTTTACCAAGTAGGAGAGACGCTTCGCTTCGTCATGGATGGTCTTCAAATACAATTCGCGACGGCTTTCTTTCAAGTCGCGCTCGAGCATCAATTCTGTAAACCCATAAATGGAAGATAACGGAGTTCGTAATTCGTGAGACACCGTCGAGACGAGCTCCGACTTCATTCGGTCGATCTCGGTCTCGGCCGTCACATCACGCAACACGAGCATCGTGCCGTGTATCTTCCCATCCCGGTAAATGCTCTCGGCGTATACTTGGAGGAAGCAATCACCTTGGTCAAGGGAAATCGAGAGGCCATCTTCCGGTGGTTCTTGGTCGAACACACGCTCGACGTAACTGATGAAGAGGTCTTGTTGGTCGACCCGTTCGGCGAACTGTTCGATATCGATCGACAAGGTCGTCAGTTCCTCATAACCCGCGTACTCGAATTGGAGCTCATCGAACATGCGGATAAAGGCGCGGTTGCCGACAATTGTGTCTTCCTCATAATTGAAGTAGAGGATGGCTTCGCGCACTGAGTTGATCAGTTGCGCCGTCTCTTTCCGGTCTTGTTGCATTTGGCGATACAGTCGGGTCCGCAATAGCGAGATAGCCAACTGATTCGCAAATGCGTTCAGTTCCGACGTTTCACTCGCGTCGAACGGCTCGTCATAACATGCCAAGTACAAGCAACCGATCATCGTCCCATCTGACGGGTCTTTCACGGGGATGACCGTCTCGTGGATGTAATACGGATAACCGTGAATCTGATCGGCCACTTTCTTCGATGTCGCTTCTAGCGATTTCGAGATCATGACGCGTTTTAACAAGAGCGACTGCACCTTTAAATCTTCTTGTTGTTCTGTCGTCATCCCTTTTGGTACGACGGATGTGATTTCATCGTCTTTGATTAGGAGGACCGCCCCGAACTCAGCCTCGGTCAACCAGACGATCTTTTCGATGACAGCAGAGTAGTCTAATAACGACTCCTTTGAAGCGAGTACTTCGATCAGTTCGTTACGATACTTCAATTTTGTCTCGTTTTGTTTAGACGCCTCGAGCACCGACTGCATCTCTTGTTGCTTCGCATGCATTTTCTCATTTTGTCCGACCATTCGTTTAATCAATGGACGGCCGATTAATAAAATAGCAGTGATAAACATGACTAACCCGGTCATCCAAATCCAACGTAACGTCAAAAGTTCGTTTGGCGAGACGTTATCATCCCGAACAAACCAAGCCGCGATTGCCGTTAAAAAGAGACTGACGATACAGACCCCATACAGGATGCCGAGTATTTGACGACTGTTCAATTGTTCGATCCACTTGCCCATAATACGCTCTACTTCCTTCCTTAACTAAAACCATCTCCAATTCAATCGTCATAACCGAAATATACAAAAAGAAAAATCAGATGAACACCGAACTGCTCAAGCGATGTGCCATCAGATGATTGTCTGTTTAATTGTCATATCTAGACGGATATACCCCGTATTTCATCATCCTACACATTCCGATGTGCTCACGTTTGACACGTCCGCTGTGAACGGGATAGTTTGAACCTATAGTCGAATCCAAAGGAGTGCTATCGTATGCTATCGATTGAACCTTCAGCTTTAACCGAACGTGACGCGTATAAATTTTTGATTGGAAGTGTCGTACCGCGCCCAATCGCATTTGTGACGACGCGAAACGGAGAGACGATTAACGCCGCCCCGTTCAGTTATTTCAATATCGTCGCTTCCGAACCACCACTTCTCTCGGTGTCGGTTCAACGGAAGGGCGGTGTCATGAAAGACACGGCTCGCAACGCTGTCGCGACCGAAGAACTCGTCATCCATATCGTAGACGAAACGAATGTGACCCTCGTCAATGAGACGGCAGCCAATCTAGGACCCGAGGAAAGCGAACTCGAGCGGACGGCCTTCACCATCGTGCCTAGCGACGTCGTGGAGACACCGGGTGTGAAAGAAGCCAAAATCCGGATGGAGTGTAAACTTCACCATCACGTTCCAATCGAACACGATGGCGTCGTGACAGCGGACTTGTTGATCGCTCGCGTCGTCCGGTTTCACATCGAGCCAGCGCTTTATCATGCTGGACGCATCGATGCGGAACAACTGGCGCCGGTCAGTCGTCTCGCCGGCAACTTTTATGCGACCCTCGGGGACACTTTTGAAATCGAACGACCAAAATAAACGTCATGGCGCCTGCTCAAATCCGAGACAAGGCGCCTTTTTTCGGGTAAAGAATGGAAAACCGATTGGCATGATGGTTTTCTTTCACACGAGCGCTTGAATATGTCACAATAAAGTCAGAACATTCAATTTTCGAACGCATCAGCGATTAGAGAAAAAAGGGGAGTCGGCTATGTCCTATCGTCCAGCCATTCAATCGATCATCAATGCCATTGAAACGGTGATCGTCGGGAAAGAAGATGTCATCGCAAAAAGTTTGACTGCGTTGCTTGCCGGAGGTCACGTGTTGTTAGAAGACGTGCCCGGGGTCGGGAAGACGATGCTCGTTCGTACGTTCAGTCGTGCCATTGATTTGGATTTTAAACGCGTTCAGTTCACTCCGGACATGTTGCCGTCCGACTTGACGGGAATCTCGATGTACAATCAAAAGACAAAAGAGTTCGAGTACCGTCCGGGACCTTTGATGGGGAACATCGTCTTGGCTGATGAAATCAACCGGACCTCTCCGAAAACGCAGTCGGCGTTACTCGAGGCGATGGCGGAGCGCAGTGTGACCGTCGATGGGGAAGTCAAAATCTTACCTTCCCCGTTCTTCGTCATGGCGACACAAAACCCGATTGAACATGAAGGAACATACCCGCTCCCGGAAGCCCAGCTCGACCGATTCCTTCTTAAAATTGAGATGGGGTACCCGTCGTTCAATGAAGAAATCTCTTTGTTGACCCGTTTCGAAAAGGCAGAGCCGCTCGAGGCGCTCCAAAGTGTCATCACGAAACACGAAGTCGAACAGATGCAGCGTGACGTGCGTGACGTGCATGTCTCGAGTGCGGTCAAACAGTATATCGTCCGCTTGATCCATGAGTCGCGCAACGACCCGAACACGTACCTCGGGGGTAGTCCGCGTGCGACGCTCGCTCTGATGAAGGCTGCTCAGGCGTGGGCGTATATCCATAACCGTGATTTCGTCTTGCCAGATGACGTGAAGGCGCTCGCGGGTAGTGTGCTCGGTCACCGTATCTTGTTGACGGCAGAGGCGCGTTATAAAGGGAAAACGGCCGAACAGCTCGTCAAAGGTTGGCTCGACTCGCTACCGGTCCCGATGGATCGTGAGGTCAAAGAAGTATGAAAAATTGGATGAAGCTGTTCCTCGTGTGGGCGGCGGCATTCGGACTTTACGCGTTCGCCCGGATCGAAGGGAGTATCGTCGCCTCGACACTTTGGTGGTCATTTTTCGTTTTGGCGGCGTATTGGACAATCTTTATGATTTACCCGGTCACGGCAGCCAACGTCTCGCGGCGAATCACGACGAAACGACTCGTCTCGGGCCAAACGATGGACGTAGAACTGCAAGTGGAGCGGAAGTATCCGTTTCTTGTCGGGGTCGTCACGTTAGAAGAGACACCGCCGCCTCGTCTCGCAACATCGACGGACGTGATTGTTACTCCGGTCGACCGCTTTTTTCGGCGAACAGAGACGGTGCATTACGAAATCGAACAGATCCGCCGGGGGATCCACGTTTTCGATCGGACGGTCCTTCACGTACGTGACGTGTTCGGGCTGTTCGATCGTAAACGGACGTTGCGGCTCGAGACGGTCGTCGAAGTGTCGCCGGCTGAACTTCCGTTCGATTTGCCGCGTGATGAGCAGGTCGGTGGGCGTGGCGAACAGTACCGGCGCACGCGGACATATACAGAAGTAGCGAACACGACGAGCGGTGTCCGGGAATACGCGGCCGGTGACCGCATCGGCCGGATTGATTGGAAGGCCTCGGCTCGTCGAGGTAACTTGATGACGAAAACGTTCGATCAAGAGCAGGAGAAAAAACTATCGCTCGTCTTCGTCCCGTCCACATCTGCCGGACACGAAGAAGCGTTCGAACGATCACTGTCGTTACTCGTCGGCGCGATTCGGCAACTTGAACGGAAAAACTTGCCGTTTGAACTGTACGTCATCGAAGAACAGGTCCGTCTATTTCATTTGCCGGACCAAAGCGCCGAGGTCGGGCATTACTTGCTGACGGCGACGCCGGAACCGGAAGGACGTCTCGTTGAACGAGTGAAGCGTAACTTGCCGCAAGAGGTCGGAAACTTGATTTTAATCAGCCCGCTCGAGACGAAATGGGTACGCGAAATCATGAATGAGACCCAAGGCAGCTATCACTTGTACACGGCGAATGAGGTGACGACATGACGATGTGGGTGAAACGGATTGTCTATACGGCACTTGCCGCTTACTTGTTGTCGTTTTGGGTCGAGCCGATTGTCGGGAGCACGACGTTCGACGTCAATTGGCCGTTCCTGTTTTTACTCCTCGTACCGATGTTTGCGAGCTTGTTGCCTTGGTATGGGTTCATCGCCGTGGTTGTCCTCAACTTCTTTACCATCTTGTACGTGTATCACGGAAGTATCTTAGATTGGTTTGGGCTCTGGCTAGAAGATTTGAGTGGCGTGCTGAGTGGGGCTTTACCAGAAGAAGCGATTTTCTTCTCGGCGATGGCGCTCATCGGTGTCCTGTTCGCCATCTTGGCCGGACGGACGTATCCAAGCTATGGTTTCGTCCTCGGGATGATCGTCTCGACGCTCGGATTGATGGCGTACTTTGACACATGGACGCTTTATGACGGAGAAGGAAAAATACTACTTGCGATTTTAGCGTCACTCTTATTACTCTTCGTCACGGATTTGGCGAAACGGCCGAGCAAGTCGCTCGTCCGCTATGTCAGTATCGCTCTCCTCGCTTCGGTCGTGTTGGCACTCGCGAGCGTGTCGCCGACGATTGAAGGGGACTGGTCCGATCGGTTGACGACGAGTTTCCAAAACGCTGGCAACGATGAAGGGTCAGGCAGCGGTCGTGTCGGATACGGGGTGAACGATGAGCAACTCGGTGGACCGTTCGAACAGGATGACGGGATCGTCTTCATCGCCCGTGGTGTACCAGCACGCTACTGGCGCATCGAATCAAAAGAGATTTACACCGGTAAAGGTTGGGTCGAGTCCCCGGTCCTCGACTCGGACTACAACCGCGGACAGCTCGTCGACCCGGATGTCGATACGACGCCTGAACAGGCGCTGCTCCGATTCGACCGGCGTCAAACGTTCGTCCCGTATGGCGGGGAGTATCCACAAGCGACCGAGACGGACAATGGGACCGAATTTAGGGTCGGCAGTATCGAGGAGCCGTTCCCGAACGAGACGATTCACATCCGTCCGTCCGGAAAAATCGTCTTCGACAATGATGGCCAAACGACGCCGCAGACGATTCAACTTCGCTACAGCGTCCCTTCCTTCACTGAAGAGCAACTGGCATTGAACGAACCGGTGACGACGTTGACGGAAGAAGAACGGCAGGCGTACTTGCAACTGCCGGACTCGCTTCCGGATCGGGTCCGCGACTTATCGGCCGATATCACGGGCGACAGTGAGACACCTTACGACCAAGCCCAAGCGGTCCAAGCCTACTTCCAATCTGGAGATTTCCAATACAATACGGAAGACGTCGCCGTCCCGGAAGGGGATACCGATTACGTCGATCAATTTTTGTTTGATACGTTGATCGGGTACTGCGACAACTTCTCGACCTCGGCTGCCGTCCTTCTACGGGCGAGCGGGGTGCCGACGCGTTGGGTCAAAGGTTTCACGATGGGTGATGCGCGCGGGGTCATTCAAGGGGAAGAAGAATACACGGTCCGGAACCGTCATGCCCACTCATGGGTAGAATATTTCGTGGAAGGCGCAGGCTGGGTCCCGCTCGAGGCGACGATCAGTTTCTCGGACGCCAGCTTACTTCAAATCGAGACAGAGGACGAAACGAATTCAGAAGACCCGGCAGCCAACGATCCACAAGCATCGCAAGACAATGAGCAGACGAACCGTCCACAGGAAGATTTGGCACTCGATGATGTCACATCAGGTGAGGCGGCAACGGAGAATTGGAATATGCCGGTCTGGGGTTGGGTGTTGATTGTCTTCACGGTCGCTGTTCTCGTATGGAACCGGAAATCGATCGAACGCCTCGTCATGATGCTTTGGTGGACACGGCGTCCATTGAATGAAAATCGACTCGTCGCCATGCATCGATATCTAGTTAAACGACTCCGCGGAGCAGGCTTCAAAGTCGACGGGCGCACGCCGTCCGAACTCGCTGCAGAGGTCGATGCCTATTATGAGTCGACCGAAATGACGAGATTGACCCGTCTGTTCGAGCAAAGTATCTATGCCGACCAAACACCGAATTCAAAATATAAAGAATATTGGAAAATCATGATTCGTCGAATTATGAGTTGAAGTAGGCGGATGCATACAGTAAGATAGACGCATTAGTTAGATAATTGAACAGCATTCCTTCGTATATACTCGCGAATTGGCGCGAGAGTCTCTACCGGACCACCGTAAATGGACCGACTATGAAGGAGCACGTTTCGTATACACAGAAAAGGGCGTGCTTCTTCTTCGGTTTAGTGAATCCGTGGGAGAAGCTCGCTCTTTTTTTGAGAAGAAGGCAGAAAGGTGGAGGTTTTGTGAAAATAGAACAAGAGATGATTTTGGTGCTCGACTTTGGAGGCCAGTACAACCAGTTGATCACACGTCGTGTGCGTGACCTTGGCGTATATAGTGAGCTTCATTCCCACAAGATGACCGCTGCTGAGATTCGTGAACTGGCTCCGGCCGGGATTATTTTCTCGGGTGGACCGAACAGTGTGTACGCGGAAGGCGCATATCGCTGTGACCCAGAAATTTTCGAACTCGGGATTCCGATTTTCGGGATCTGTTACGGCATGCAGCTCATGACACATCACTTCGGTGGACGTGTCGAGCGGGCCGCACATCGTGAATACGGGAAAGCGACGCTCTTCTCGACGTCGGAAGCTTCGGCCCTCTACAAGGATCTTCCAGTGGAACATACTGTTTGGATGAGTCACGGTGACCTCGTTATGGAAGCACCGCCAGGATTTATCGTTGATGGGACGAACCCTTCTTGTCCGGTCGCCTCAATCAAGAGTGATGACCTCAAGATGTATGGGGTGCAGTATCACCCGGAAGTCCGTCACTCGGAGTACGGAAACGACATCTTGAAAAACTTCATCTATGAAGTGTGTGGTGCCAAAGGCGAATGGTCGATGGAAAACTTCATCGACATCGAAGTCGAGAAGATTCGTGAAATCGTCGGTGACAAGCAAGTTCTTTGTGCCTTGTCAGGTGGTGTTGACTCATCGGTCGTGGCGGCGCTCGTTCACCGCGCGATCGGCGACCAGTTGACATGTATGTTCGTCGACCATGGCTTGCTCCGTAAAAACGAAGCGGACAGCGTCATGAAGACGTTCGCGGACGGATTTAACATGAAAGTCATCAAAATCGATGCACGTGATCGTTTCATGGCGAAACTAGCCGGCGTCTCAGATCCGGAACAAAAGCGTAAAATCATCGGCAACGAGTTCATCTACGTGTTTGACGAAGAAGCGTCTAAACTTGTGGACATGGACTTCCTTGCCCAAGGTACGCTCTACACGGATATCATCGAGAGCGGAACAGATACGGCACAAACGATCAAGTCGCACCATAACGTCGGTGGACTTCCGGAAGATATGAACTTCACGTTGATCGAGCCGCTCAACACGCTCTTTAAAGACGAAGTACGTGAACTCGGTACTGAACTCGGATTGCCAGACTATATCGTATGGCGCCAACCGTTCCCGGGACCAGGTCTTGGCATTCGTGTTCTCGGTGAAATCACAGAAGAGAAACTCGAAATCGTGCGCGAATCTGATGCGATTTTGCGCGAAGAAGTGAAGAAAGCCGGTCTCGAACGTGATATTTGGCAATATTTCACGGTCCTTACACCGATTCGTTCAGTCGGCGTCATGGGCGACGAGCGGACGTATGACTATGCCGTCGGCGTACGTGCCGTCACATCAATTGATGGGATGACTTCGGATTGGGCCCGCATCCCATGGGATGTACTCGAGAAGATTTCGGTCCGTATCGTCAACGAAGTCAGTCACGTCAACCGTGTCCTGTACGACATCACATCGAAGCCACCAGCAACAATCGAGTGGGAATAATAGGCAGAGGGGAGCAATCCTCTCTGTTTTTATATGGAAAAACCGAACATTAGAATGAAATATTTGATTAAAATCCGTCATTACTGTTGACATTCATTTTTGACGTTGTTAAGATAAAAACGTTCTTATCATATCCGAACAATTAAAAATTATTTTGCCGTATAATATCGGGAATATGGCCCGAGAGTCTCTACGAAATCACCTTAAATGATTTCACTACGGCGAGACATAGATTCGGGGACGTATGTCCCTGTATGTTTCGCGTGGGGTCTCCGGTCATCGATCGGGGACCTTTTCTCGTTTTACGGCGAGCCAAGGAGGAAAATCAATGAGCACACAGCTCAAGCAAGAACCAAATCATCAACCGTCAGAAAGCCGGATCGAACGTCACTTCCAGTTGAAAGAACTTGGAACGAACGTGAAAACCGAACTCGTCGCAGGATTCACGACATTCTTGGCCATGGCTTACATCTTATTCGTCAACCCGAACGTATTGGGCGCAGCGGGTATGGATATGGGTGCCGTTTTCGTCGCAACTGGTCTCGTCGCACTGATTGGATCGGTCACGATGGGTCTATTCGCCAACTACCCGATCGCCATCGCACCAGGCATGGGGCTTAACGCCTTCTTCGCCTACAGTGTCGTCATCGGCATGGGCATCCCTTGGCAGACGGCACTCTCGGGTGTTCTCGTCTCGGGACTGTTCTTTATCGCTTTGACGCTCTCGGGCATTCGCGAGACGGTCGTCAATGCGATTCCGGCTCCGCTTAAAATGGCGGTGGCTGCAGGGATTGGTTTCTTCATCGCCTTCATCGGCTTAAAAAATGCGGGAATTGTCGTTGCGAACGAAGCGACGCTTGTTAGTCTCGGTTCGCTCGGAACAGGAACTACACTCCTCGCGGTATTCGGTCTTGTTGTAAGTGCATTGCTAATGGCACGAGACGTCAAAGGTGGCATTTTCATTGGGATGTTGTTGACAGCTATCGCGGGAATGATTTTTGGTCTCGTACCGACACCGACTGCGATTTCAGATGTTGTATCGATGCCGCCGAGCATGTCTTCGACGTTCGGCCAAGCGTTCATTAACTTTGGTGATGTCTTCACACTTCAAATGCTTATCGTCATCTTGACGTTCTTCTTCATCGACTTCTTCGATACAGCCGGCACGCTCGTCGCGGTGGCGCGTCAAGCTGGGATCATGAAAGAAAATAAAGTGCCGCGTGCGAGTAAGGCGCTCATGGCTGATTCGACTGCGACGGTTGCAGGTGCAATCTTTGGGACATCGACTGCGACATCATATGTAGAGTCGTCGGCGGGAGTTGCGGCGGGTGGTCGTACAGGGTTGACTGCTGTATTCGCAGGTTTATTCTTCGGATTGGCTTTGTTCTTCTCACCACTCTTAGCGGTTGTCACGGCACCGGTCACGGCACCGGCCTTGATTATTGTTGGTGTGTTGATGGCTTCAGCTCTCCTTGATATCGATTGGAAAAAAATCGAAATCGCGGTTCCGGCATTCTTAACGATTATCATGATGCCACTCACTTCGTCGATTGCGACGGGGATTGGGCTTGGGTTCATCTTGTACCCGCTCATGATGATCGCGAAAGGGAAGACAAAAGAGATTCACCCAATCATGTACGGAATGCTAGTCATATTCTTGGCGTACTTCATGTTCTTGCCACACGAGTAAATAAACGGAGCCGACTCGGTTATGAGTCGGCTTTTTTGTATGCAGTGTTTTCGGGAAGGAACAGATCATACATCGTTGGTGCGTGGTTTCTGTAATGTGTTCATTGCGGATAAACGTGACATCTTGTGAGAGAACGCATTTGGAAATTTGATTGTGGCGAATGGTCCTGTTCCACCATTCCTTCGTGAAATGATGGTTTTCTTCATATATATGGTATTGAACAGTCGATGGTGTATTTAACCTCCATTCACCTACTAGGCAATTGTCCTCTATATATAGAAGGAGTTGAAACGTTTGATTCGCGATTTAGAGATTCAAGTAGTTGTAGCGTATGTGGCCTGCTTCCGAACGGTTGGTCTCTGCGAGAGTCTGGAAAGACATCATAGCTATGAAGATAACGCTTGATTCCGGAAAGGGGACTATGGAGTGTGAGCAGTAGATTAGGTTAGATAGTTGGTACAATCCTCCCTTGACCCCGGTCGGTACTTTTCCGTAATGTAAAATCATTCCGTCGGTCGATCGTCTTCCAATCCTTGAGTCGGGCCGAGGTGAAAAGATGATTTAAAACTTTTTAAAGTTTTTTTAGAATAATGCTTGCCATGTTATAGAAAGGGATGCTATAGTTATCTCTGTTGCCAGCGATGCTTACAACTTAGTAAACAAACTGGTTGACACACAATAATGATAAATGTTATTATCATTTAGTCGCTAAGAGCGGCAGACGAACTTTGAAAACTGAACGATGAGGCAAAAATAAGTTTTACAATTTTTGAATGAAGCGCAAGCTTCGTC
>NZ_JACSLO010000019.1:0-29239 GCF_018618195.1 Exiguobacterium sp. s7
CGATACCGGGGTTTTCGCTTTTTTTCTATGTTCAATTCAAAATCTGATGGATTTTATGCGTCAACCACACCTTATGGTGATGAGCCATTATATACTTATAGTACATGCTAGGTAGGGAAAATATTCTAACTGGTAAACGACGTGGTGAGGAGCGGCTATGGTGAAGATGGTGATGTATATGTTGATAATTGGGTTAAGCGGAGGAGTGGCCTTGCTCTTATTTCGAACGGGACGTGCGACAAGACTCGTCCATCGGGCTTTGCGACGAGAACTTCAAGTGATTCGCTATGAATTGAAACAGGCAGAGCATCATCCGGCCCGGCAGTTTGACCTGCTCGACCCGGTCTATCGGAAAGTCGTGTTTCAAGTGCATTCAAAAGTGAACATGAAGCGGGCCGAATTGGAGCAAATGGTAAGCGATGAGTTAAATCGGTTGATTAAAAACAAACGCTCGGCCATCTTGTCTTCGGTGACGGTGATAGGGCGAAGCGCGTTAGGGTTGATGATGTTGAGCGTCAGTTTGGTAGGCGGATATGCGGCCTATCATGAGGCGCAAATGTTGGATTGGCCTGGTTCAACGCAAGTGGCGAGTTCATCGGCCATGATTCTCGACGAGACGTTCGAGCTGCCGGCGCAAGTCGCATCACCAGAGGAGCTTGGTCAGGCCCTCGCCTATCATATGAGTCAATTCGATGAAACGTTCAGCATCCGCTATATCGGCAAAAGTCGAGACTTTGAACACACGATGGAAGAAGCGTGGGACTGGCTCGAGATGAACCATATTTACGTGTTCCGCCTGTCACGCGGCGGAGAGACCGAGTATCGCGATCATGGCGGCTATATCGACCTGGATGTCGAGTTGGCTTACGATATGAACATCGAGGAAGCGAAACAGATTGAAGCGAGAGTCGACCAAGTCATCGCCGAGATGCCGGACGGACTGGATGATTACGAGAAAGTGAAATACATAAACGACTATGTCGTCTTGAACACGGCCTACAAGTTAGACAGCCAAGCGAGTCCGTACACGCCGTATTCGATTCTCTTCAATGGTGAAGGAGTGTGCGAAGGATACGCGTTAACGACGTTACTTCTATTAGAAGCAGCGGGGGTGGAAGCACGATATATCTTTGGAGAGGCTGGGACGGAACTACATGCGTGGAATCTCGTGAAGCTTGACGGCGCATGGTACCACTTGGACACGACGTGGAACGACCCGGTGCCGAACCGTCCGGGTGAGGTCGGGTACGATTATTTCTTGGTGTCTGATGCGACGCTACGGAACGACCATACGTGGGAGGTAGGAGATTATCCGTTGACGGCAAGAGCTGACTTCCAATAAAAAACGTGTTTCACTCCAACTAATCGGAGCGAAGCACGTTTTCCTTATTTTGGTGTGACAGCAAAAGACATCACTTCTTCAAACCGCGCCGTTATCTGTTGCGGACGTGTGATGGCCCTACCGACGACGACGGCATGGGTGCCGATGTCCATACAGCGTTTCGCCATCTGGGCGTCAAGTTGGTGTATCCAGCTGAGCTGAATCTCTGGGAATCATATTACTCTAGGACATCTATTGATGTGGTACATAAAGTGTTATTCTATTAAAAAATTAAACTTATCATATGATGGGCTTAATTTTTAATTTCTTAAACGCTCGAAAAATCAAAGTGTTAGCAATACACAACGAGGTACACAAACGAATAAGTTATCAATCAAATAACTGTTCAGGATGCATGGTTTTCAGATATTTTGAAATTTTTCTTTCGTCAGTTAGTTCATATATGCTCACCTTATTTAAAACATTCATAATGAAATCAGTCGCAATATACATTCTGTACACATCTTCAGTAAAGTCATAAAGTCTCTCAACAGCATATTCTTCAATTAGTTTTGCTGGGTGCTTTCCAATTTCATATGGATGACTTAGATTTGATGCTAACCAGTAATGATTGGAAGTCTTATTTAACAACTCGTTTAAAAAAGAGGTATAATTCTTACCAGTCTCATCAAGTATCTGAGAATATGTTTTCATCATATCTTTAAAAGTGAGGTTAGAGTCATTTTTGAGTTTTTTCCAAGAATCAATTGATGAACTAATGTTGAATGAGCTATACCTGATTTGTTTAATGTCATGACTTACTTCTGGATGTATGAGGGCAGAAGTAAGTAAGTGGATCGCAACTTGAAATCGCTCAATTAGAACACGACCATTTCTATATTTGGAGAGCATTGATTGATTTTCACTAAATATTTCATAATCACCATCATTACGATTAATAAATTCACTTATCCAGTTGTTTTTTGATTCTTCCTTCATGAAATTAAATAGATCATCTAATGAATATGATAGAGGACTGAATTCAAGTGAGCTTTTTTGAAAATATGATTCATAATTATTTTTTAGTTTTTCAGATGAATATTTTAAAGCTTGACCAATTTTATTAAACCACTCTTCTTGCTTTATAGGATCACCTTTTTCTATTCGAATAATACTACTTCTATGGATACCGGTTTTTTCTGAAAGCTGAGATTGCGTCATCCCTAAAGCTTTTCTTCGCTCTTTTATTAAACTTCCTGGATGGGTACCAAAAGCGCTCATGATAAATTTCTCCTTGTAATTAAAATTTTTATTTGATACATATATAATAACAACAAATTTTAAATAAGTGTTTTTAAATCACTACTTTTTTGATAAAAGTAGTGATTCCTTAATCGATGTTATTTGCATAGAAAGTTGTATCTGAGAAGTGAACAATAACAAAACTATTTTTATTGGAAGCAACTGTTGTCGAGAAGAGACATATCTCGAAGAAGACCGGTTAAGAACACCATGCACGAAACCTAGTATAGTTCAGTAAGGAACTTTATAGTTTCAACACGACGTTTCGACTTGAAATAGATACTTGGAAAGTTTATTAAATGTAACTCTCAGAGGAGTGAGCTAAATGAATTATTTCAAATGTTATAGTTGTAATTCTCAAATTTATGATAAAAAGAATGCGTTAGTAGTCATTGAAAGAAATGTAAAAGGTCAATATATTGCAGGTTACACTGTTCATAAACAAGAATGCGATAACAAACTTGAAGCGCAAATTCATCAAAGAGGAATGAATTCTAATTCTTCAATGGAATTGTCAGCTTTTAATACTGATTTGGAGTTGGTGAAGTATCTAGAAACTGGAGAACTTTAAGCTTAAAGGGGGTAAATGTTATGAAGGTGTGTGACGAATGCAAAAAAGAAGTAAAAGTCTTAGTAAGTATTGATGACGTATCAGAATTCGAAATTTGTGAAACATGTTTGACAAAACGGTTGAAAAGAAAAGACATAGTACGTTGTGATGATTGTAAACAGTATGTCGTATCTGAATATTCAACTGAATTCGAAGATGAATACGGAAATAAGACATACTATTGCGAAGGCTGTGCTGAGAGTCACGAATTACCGTCATTCGTTGATAGTCAGGATGAGTTTGAAGAGTATTTAGAAACCAGAAATTTTGATAACTAATTTTTAAATGAGAAAAGCAGCTCCAGCCAACTTGGCCGAAGCTGCTTTTCTCATTTCTCTACAGAAGCCTTAAGTGTCACTTCTTCACCATTCGTCGCGATGACTTGCTTGTACCAATCAAAGCTCTTCTTCTTCGAGCGAGTGAGGGTGCCATTACCTTCATTGTCTTTATCGACGTAGATGAAGCCGTAACGTTTCTTCATCTCGCCGGTCGAGGCGCTGACCAAGTCGATTGGGCCCCAGCTCGTGTAGCCGAGAATCTCGACGCCGTCCTTGATGGCCTCATGCATCTGTTCGATATGTTTCGCCATATAGTCGATGCGATAGTCGTCTTCGACGTAGCCGTTCGCGTCTGGCGTATCGACGGCACCGAGTCCGTTCTCGACGACGAACAGCGGTTTCTGGTAACGGTCGTACAGCTGGTTCGCCGTGATGCGGAAGCCGGTCGGATCGATTGTCCAGCCCCATTCCGACTTCTCGAGGAACGGGTTCTCGAGCGAGCTGAAGATGTTGCCTTCGGTCGATGCGTTGATCTCCGGGTCCGTGCTCGTCGTCCGGCTCGCATAATAGCTGAAGCCGATATAGTCGACCGTATGCTGTTTCAACAGCTCGAGGTCACCGTCTTCCATCTCGAGCGTGATGCCGTGCTCATCGAGGTAACGTTTCGCATAACCTGGGTACTCGCCGCGCGACTGGACATCGATGAAGAAGAACGATTCACGGTCCTTGTCCATCGCGTCCAAGACGTCGTCCGGGTTGCACGAGTAGGCATACGTCTGACCGGCCGCGAGCATGCAGCCGACTTGCATGTCGGGATTGATGGCGTGCGCCGCCTTGACCGCTTTCGCGCTCGCGACGAGCTGATGATGCGCCGCCTGGTATTTCACTTGCTGCTTGTCCTCGCCGTCCGCAAAGATTAGACCGGCGCCGATGAACGGCAAGTGCAACAGCATATTGATCTCGTTGAACGTCATCCAATATTTCACTTTGCCGTTATAGCGGGTGAACAGCGTCGTCGCGTACGTCTCGAAGAAGTCGACGACACGACGGTCGCGCCAACTGCCGTAGTTTTGGATGAGGCTGACCGGCACGTCGAAGTGGGCGATCGTGACGACCGGCTCGATGCCGTGCTTCAACAGTTCATCGAAGACATCGTCATAAAATTGAAGACCAGCCTCGTTCGGCTCGGCGTCGTCACCGTTCGGGAAGATGCGGGCCCATGAGATCGACAGACGGAGCGCCTTGAAGCCCATCTCGGCGAACAGCGCGATATCTTCTTTATAACGGTGATAGAAGTCAATCGCTTCGTGTGACGGATAAAACTCGCCCGGCACCGGCTCAAGTGACGGCAAGTCGCCGAACATGACGTCGAACCGCTTCTTCCCGGTCGGCAACAAGTCGACCGTCGTCAAGCCTTTGCCACCTTCTAAGTACGCACCTTCAGCTTGGTTCGCGGCGATGGCGCCGCCCCATAAAAATCCGTTTGGAAAACTCATCAAATCCATCCTTTCTAAAGTAGGGGAGGGACAATCCCTCCCACATTTTATTCGTTAATGACAAACAAGGCTTCGCCTGAGCGAACGTTTGTGGCACGGCTCGGTGAAATCACTTTGCGGTTCGTGACGATGACCGGTGTCGTGAGGGCACGGCCAGAGCGTTTGATTGCGTCGAGATCGAACTCAATCAACAACTGTCCTTTCTCGACGAACTCGCCTTGCGTGACGTGTGCTTTAAAGTGTTTGCCTTCCAATTGAACCGTGTCCATGCCGATATGGATGAGCACCTCGGCCCCCGTCTCGGTCGTGATACCGATGGCGTGATGCGTCGGGAAGAGGGCGGACACCGTACCAGATACCGGGGCGACGAGCTTGCCTTCCGTCGGTTCGATGGCGACGCCTTGGCCGAGTGAACCCGATGAGAAGGCGACGTCCGAGATGTCTTTCAAGTTGACGACGTTGCCGGCAAGTGGGCTGAGGATCTGCTCTTGGCCGACTTTTGTCGCTGATACTTCTTGTGAGACCGGTGTGACTTCTGGTTGTGGTGTTGCGGCGACCGCTTTATTGACGCCACCGAAGAGATACGTCAAGACGAAACCGACGACGAAGGCGACGGCCGTCCCGATGAGTGATCCGTAGAAGCCGGTCGTGAGTCCTTCCGGTGAGATGTTCGACGGATAACCGAAGACGCCGAGTCCGCCGATCATATACACTTGAGTACCCATGATGCCCATGATTCCACCACCGACGGCACCACCGATACAGCTCATGATGAACGGTTTCTTAAGCGGAAGCGTGACCCCGTAGATGGCCGGCTCGGTGACACCGAAGATGCCTGAGATGAAGGCCGGGATACTGAGCGTTTTGATCTTTTGATTTTTAATTCGGAGGAAGACTGCGAGTACGGCACCGATTTGCGCGAATGAAGCCGCGAAGACGAGTGCGAGTACAGGGTCCGAGCCGAGTGACGTCAAGTTGTTGATGGCGACCGGGACGAGTCCCCAGTGCAAACCAAAGATGACGAACACTTGCCATAAGCCACCGAGGAAGAGACCGGCGACGAGCGGGCTCAAGTTGTAGACGGCGACCGTGGCGCTACCGAGCAACATACCAGCCCATGTCGCGATTGGTCCGATTAAGATAAACGTGAGCGGGACGATGATGAGTAATGTAAGAAGCGGGACGATGAACATTTTGACGACGTCCGGAATGACCGTCTTCAAGAAGTTCTCAAGCTTCGCTGCGAAGAACGCCGCAATGATAATCGGGATGACCGATGTCGAATACGTCATCAAGATGACCGGGACACCGAGGAACGTGATATGGATCGGTGACTCGAACATGGTGCCGGCGAAGACGGTGTAGAGCGGGTCACCGGCCGTGAGCGTCGACAGCGTCGGATAGACGAGCGCCGCCCCGATGGCCATCCCGATGAACGGACTGCCGCCGAACTTCTTAATGGCCGTATAGCCGAGGAAGATCGGGAAGAAGTAGAACAACGAGTCGCCGATGGCGTTCAACAGCTGATACGTGCCGGATGTTGCGTCGAGCCATCCGAGGGCGACGAAGAGGGAGTTGAACCCTTTGATCATCCCGGTCGCGGCCAAGACACCGAGGACAGGGGTGAAGATGCTAGAGATGATATCGATGAACCGACTGAATAATGATCCTTTCGGGCCGTCCTCTTCTTCAACAGGTGACTGGTTTTGGAAGCCGCCGACCTCGACGACCGCTTTATAGACGTCCGGGACGTGGTTACCGATGACGACCTGGTATTGGCCGCCACTCTTCATGACGGTGACGACACCGTCCATGTTTTTGATGGCTTCCGTGTTGGCCTTGCTTTCGTCTTTTAATTTGAAACGCAAACGGGTGATACAGTGGACGACGCTGTTGACGTTCTCTTTGCCGCCGACGTGTTGGATAATGTCGCGTGCGAGCTGTTCATATTTCATGTCCGTTCCCTTCCTTTTCCATTGGATTTTTAAGTTTGCGTCAAATAAAAAACCTGACCCGTGTCAGATGAGATACGTGAAATCACGTAAGCCATCTGACTCGAGTCAGGTTATGCCCACTAAAGGTAACATTCCTGCGCAGGAGACCGTTCAGTTGTTATTTGATACTTGAAATGTAGCATGTGTCAAAACAAAATGTCAACGCTTACATTTAGGGATTTTCAGATTTCTTGATTCTGTCACAAGTGAGAATTTTTCACTTCTATAGATGGGAATCATTTTGAATTGAAACCAAACGTGAACAGAATTCGTACACAGATTAACAATTCAAAAGGAGACCAAATCATGAGACGTGAACAACATATCCGGCGCCTCGTCGACTATGCGAAACGAAGTCAGCGCTGGGCCATCATTTTAGCAGTCGCATCGTTCATCATCACCGGCACACTGATCGATAAGGTCGACCAATCTGAATATCTCTTGCTTGGTTTCGGTTTTCTTGGTGTCATTCCGCTCCTCGTCCGCGAGTGGCGGTTCGGCACGATTCGAGCCTCGTTCAACGACAATGCGACGTATCAACGGCTCGTCCGGTTGCCGTTCTGGATGACGTTATTCGGTTTAGTGATTCTTTATTCGATTTTGGGATGGTACGAGCTTGGGTCACCGGGACCGTCCGTTTTCCTCACGCTCGCCGTTCTCGTCGGCGGGATGTATCTGCTTCAACGCTATTTCGAGCGAATCATCTTGAAACTCGAGCCGGATTATATCACCGACCGCGAGCTGCATCGCGAGCTGAAATGAAAAAACGAGGTCACCCGGCGCGGGGAGACCTCGTTTTTGCTTACAAATATCGTTCGTTCATGACCCGCCCCCGAATCGGTTTGGCCGGTGAGCCGTAAGCGACGACGTGGTTCGGGATGTCCTTGACGACCGTGGCGCCGGCCCCGATGACCGTGTCGTGGCCGATGTGGACGTTGTGGATGACCGTCGCACTCATGCCGATGAACGTGCGGGCGCCGACATGGACGTTGCCGCCGAGATGGGCACCCGGGGCGATTGAGGCGAATGATTCGAGCACACAGTCGTGATCGACCGATGCCATCGTGTTGATGATGCTGTGCGGACCGATGACGGCGTTCGGATTGATGACGCTGCCGGCCATGACGGCCGTCCCTTCACCGAGCTTCACGTTCTTGCCGATGACGGCGCTCGGGTGGATGGCGTTGACGAATTTGAAGTCTGGGTTATGGTACTTAATTTTTTCGGCAATACGCTCACGATGAACGTTGTCTCCTACACCGATGATCCCTCTTTGAACAACTGTTTTCGAATCAACGAACCCTAGCACTGGATATCCTGCAATGAACTTCCCTAACAGTGAAGGACTATCATCATAAATTCCAGCAATACGATAAACCCCCATCAATTCGAGAATATCAATCAGAACTTGTGCGTGACCGCCTGCACCAAATATCACAATCCATTCCATGATTGGCCACCCCTTTTTTTGCCGAAAGCTGTCGAATTTTTATCTTGTACGTTAGTTATTTCCGATTCCCCATTTTTAAAACAGAACTAGAAAGAAGTTGCAATCATAATTTGATATCAAAACATATTCAACTCAGAAGTGTGTGACTACGTGCAAAGATAAACGTTCAAAAATCTGAAACAGCGTAATTTGGATTGCAAAAGCATTATTCGCATTTCCGTTTTGTTGTTTTTCGGACGGGCTATTTTCCTAAAGTAATCTACTTACGGAAGGAGTGCTCGCCATGCCTTTAAAATTGATGTACATCACGAACCAGCCGGAGATCGCGCTGCTCGCTGAACAGAACGGAGTCGATTGGGTATTCGTTGATTTAGAACTGAACGGAAAAGAAGAACGTCAAGGTCATCTCGACACGGTCATTTCACGCCACGCAATCCGCGATGTGAGTCGGTTGCGCGCGGTCTTGAAGCATGCCGAGCTGCTCGTTCGCGTCAATCCGATTTTTCAAGGCTCACGCTATGAAATCAATGAAGTGATCAATCGTGGTGCCGACGTCGTCATGTTGCCATATTATAAGACAATCGACGAAGTCGCGACATTCATCGAACTTGTCGACAAGCGAGCCAAGGTCTGTCTGTTGTGCGAGACAAAAGAGGCCGTTGCCTGTATGCCGGACGTGCTCACATTATCGGGCATCGACTATATCCATATCGGATTGAATGATCTTCATTTGAGTTACGGACAAAGTTTCTTATTTGAGCCGCTCGCTGACGGTACAATCGAATCGGTCGTTCGTCAAATACAGACGGCGGGAATCCCATATGGATTCGGCGGCATCGCTCGAATCGGGGAAGGGAGACTCCCGTCCGAGAAAGTAATTGGCGAGCATGTCCGGCTCGGTTCGTCACTTGCGATTCTATCGCGTAGTTTTTGTAATGTCGGTTCGATTGGAAAACTTGACGCCAAACAGGCACAAATGTTCCAAGAAGGGGTATGGAAAATTAGGGTGTACGAGCAACAGCTCGAACACGCGACACCTGAGTGGTTGGAATTGAACCGGTTGAGCCTCGTCTCGACCGTCGATGCCATCACGGCGGAAATCCAGAACCGGAAAGGAATTTTGTCATGAATTTGCTGTCGACAGGAGTGCGGTTGACTCCTGAACAACTCGCAAAACTTGAACGACTCGGCTATACGGTGACGATTCTCCGGGAAGAGGCGGACGTAGCGGACATCGATGTCTCAGAGGTCGAGGGCTTGATTTGTAACAATGTGTTTCAATATCGCCAATGTGAGGATTTCAAACGACTGCAGTTCGTCCAAGCCATCAGCGCCGGACTCGACCGTCTGCCGCTCGAAGAACTTAAGAAACGAGACGTCCGCATCTATAACGCTGGCGACACGTACGCCGTACCGATGGCCGAATGGATTGTCTGGCAATTGCTCGACTTCATGAAGCACGGGGCGGCGTTTCGAGAGAAACAGGCGAATCGGCATTGGGAGAAGGAGCGTCGGTTGCGCGAACTGACCGGGAAGATCGTCGCCTTGCTTGGTCTCGGTCACGTTGGAGAGGCGATTGCGACGCGGCTCCGGGCGTTCGATATGACCATCATCGGCGTCGGGCATCGCGAGAAACAAGTGTCGTTTGTCGACCGTTACGTGTTGATGGATGAGTTGCACGACGTCCTGGCGGAGAGTGACGTCATCGTCATCGCATTACCGCTCACCGACGATACGTATCATGTCATTGATGCGGAGGCGATTGCATCCATGAAAGAAGACGCCGTCCTGTTGAACGTCGCGCGCGGCTCGATTATCGATGAGACGGCGCTCATTGCCGCACTCGAGGAAGGGAAGTTCTTCGGGGTCGCCTTGGACGTCTTTGAGACTGAGCCGCTTCCGTCGGACCACGCGCTCTATAATTTTGAATGGGTGACGCTCACCCCGCACAATTCATACGTGTCGGACCGGGTGAATGAGAGGCTGTTTGATAATATCTTTCATAACTTGTTACATGAACAACCTAACTGACACGCGAAGCTGACCCAAGGGTCGGCTTTTTTCATTTTTTATACTTCACGAAAAGATTATCCACCACTCATTCTGTTTGTGAGTTACGGGAAAGGGCTTACGGGAACAACGAGGATAGAATCATAGCCTTTCACTCACATCATGAAACGACAACCTAGAAGGAGTGACCCACATGCCAAGTCTTACCCCGCTCGTCAGTTTGGTCGTGCCCATCCACAACACAAGTGCCTACTTGAGACAATGTCTTGATAGCCTTGTCCATCAAACGTATCCACACCTCGAAATCATTTGTATCGATGATGGCAGTACGGATCATAGTCTCGACATCGCCTTAAGCTACGACAAAGATCCACGGGTGCGTGTCATCAGTCAGACGAATCGAGGATGCTCCTCTTGCCGAAATCGTGGCCTACAATTGGCGTCAGGTGAGTACATCATGTTCATCGACAGTGACGACTGGCTCGACTTAGATGCGATTCGATTAATGGTCGAGCACGCAGAGGCAGGACGTGCCGATGCCGTCATGGGCACGTACGTCCGTGAATACACCGACCGTTCCCTCCCTAAACGAATCTTTGAGGCGGATTTTTTGTCGTATGACGCAGCGCAGACGAGACGTTATGTTCACCGCCGATTATTCGGACTCGTTGGTGAAGAGCTCGCTCGCCCGGAAACCGTGGATGCGCTCAATTCAAATTGCATCACGCTCTATCATCGGGACCTCATCAAACATTTGTCGTTCGGCGGTCCATACGGGACGTTCGTCGACTTGTATTTTCAAATCCAAGCGTTGGAGCATTGCCAGCGATTCATTTACATCGACTATCCGGTCTATCATTACCGAAAAACCAATGCTGCATCGGAGTCGAGTGTGTATCACAAAGACCTCATCTCCTCGCGCCTGCAGTTCTTTCATATTTTGATGCGCTATATCGAGACGCATCAACTTGGGGAGGAGTACAATCACGCCCTTTATAATCGAATCGCCCTCAGTATGATTGGCATCGGCTTGAACGAACTTGCGGCACCGAAATCACTCTTCGCCCAGGCCGAGTCGCTGAAACAAGTGCTCCGGCAAGAGGAGTATAAGCGCGCCTATTCGCAGATGGACATGCATCATTTCGATGTGAAATGGCGGACGTTCTTCCAGCTTTGTAAGAACGAACAGACCGTGCCGCTCGTCTTGATGTTGCGTGGTGTCGATTATCTTCGGAAACGTGTATGAGGAGGAGAGAACGATGAAACGAGTGCTTATGGTCGCCTCAGTCGTCTCAATGATTGAGAGTTTCAACCGCGACAATATTCGGATGCTCCAAGAGATGGGCTATCAGGTCGACGTCGCCACGAACTTCGAGTGGGGCAGCATGTATTCGCCTGAGAAAATTGCCCGCATTAAACAGGACTTACAAGATAGTAACGTCGGTTTGTTCCAAATCGATTTCGAGCGTGACATCAAGCGGATGAACAGTCACGTCCGTGCCTATCAACAATTGAAGGCCGTCATGACGGCGAACCGCTATCACTTCGTCCATTGCCACTCGCCAATCGGCGGGGTCGTCGGTCGGCTCGTCGCCCGCCAGACGCATACGCCATGCATGTATACGGCGCACGGATTCCATTTTTTCAAGGGCAGCCCGTCACTCAACTGGATGCTGTATTATCCAGTCGAACGAACGCTCGCCCGTCTGACCGACACAATCGTCACCATCAATGAGGAGGACTTCTCACGGGCACAGACGTTCAAGACGTCACATACGTTCCGTATCCCCGGCATCGGCGTCGACACGAAACGGATCGAGGCGATCACGATCGACCGAACGTTGAAGCGTAAAAGCCTCGGCATCGACAGTGACACCGACTTTGTCTTGTTATCGGTCGGCGAGTTGAACGAGAACAAGAATCACGAGACGATCATCCGTGCCATCGCCTCGCTAAAAGAACCGACGCTCCGCTATTTGATTGCCGGGACGGGTGACAACAACGACCACCTCGAACGGCTTATCCGGGAGCTAGGGCTCGAGCGGCAAGTCACTTTACTCGGTTTTCGGGACGACGTCATCGAAGTGATGAAGGCGTCGGATTGCTTCGTCTTCCCATCGAAACGCGAAGGGCTCGGCATGGCCGCGCTCGAGGCGATGGCTGCTGGACTCCCGCTCATCACGTCGAACGTCCACGGCATCAATGACTATTCGATTGACGGGGTGACCGGGTATAAGTGTTCGCCGGAAGACGCTTCAGGGTTCGCTCGAGCAATCCGGACGATGCAACTCGATTTTGATTTGTCCCACCAGATGGGGCTCCACAACAGTGAGTCGGTCAAGGCTTTCGACGTCGACCGCTCGAAGACGGAGATGCGCCGCATCTATTCCCAATTCCTTCAAGATAAGCCGACGTGATAGTTCATGAAAAGATGGTAGACATTTCTTTTCGATTTGCAGAGAACGTCGGGTAAGAAGTAAAGACATAGAACAATCTCATTATCTCGATTGGATTATTGTATAGGCAACTTTGTCTGAAGGAGGGCTTACGTGTGAAAAGTCAAACGATGTTACTCTCAGAAATATTTGGAGTTCTAAAGAAAAACTTTTTACTTCTCGTGTTGATGATGCTCATTGGAGGAGGGGCGGCCTATTATTTAAGTCAGTATGTGATTGCACCGACTTATGAGGCTTCGACACAAGTATTGATTGTACCTAAAGAAGAAGCCGGTACGAACGTGATTGACAGTGCCCAAGTATCTTCTTCACTATCGCTCGTGAACACGTACCGCGTCATCATGCGCAGTCCAGCTATCTTGAACGAGGTACAAGAAAGAGTGCCTGAAGCACCGACAGACATCAGTGAGATTCTTTTGGTAGAAAGTGAAGAGGACTCGCAAGTCATCAACATCGTCGTTCAATACGTGGATCCAGTCGTGGCGACTGAAATTGCAAATGTCATCACGCGTGTATTCGCGAGTGAGATTCCTGATTTAATGAACATCGACAATGTTCGCATTTTATCAGAGGCTGTCGTACCCGGTGATCCAATTGCTCCTAACCTCGTTATGAACACCGCGATTGGTCTACTTGCAGGTTTCATGGTCGGAGGAGCGCTCGCTCTCATCCGCCATACGTTTGACAAACGGATTTACGATGAGCGTGAGGCAGAACTGATTTTGTCTCTGCCGGTGATTGGTTCAATTCCGGTCATTGAAAAACGGGATATGAATCCCAAAGCGGTGAAGGCAAAAGCTGAAGTTGCCAAAGAACCGAAAGGAGATGACCCACATGTTCCACCTGTTAAAGAGACAAGACAAACATCGTGATTCTGGGCGTAGCCTCATCACATTGGCAAATCCTAAATCCCCGATCGCCGAACAGTATCGAACGATTCGGACCAACCTACAGTTCACGGCACTTGGTGCGACGTTACAGACGATTGTTGTCACGTCGGCGTCGCCAGGCGAAGGGAAATCAACGACGGCTTCGAACTTGGCCATCGTCTATGCGCAGCTCGGAAAACGGGTGTTGCTCATGGACTGTGATATGCGGAAGCCGACGGTGCATTTCACATTCCAACTAGCGGGGCAAACCGGTATGTCTACCGTCCTCGCTAAACGGACATCGTTTGAGCGTGCGGTTCAAATGACGAAAGTGCCAAAACTTCATTTACTGGCAGCAGGACCAATCCCGCCGAACCCATCTGAGTTATTGGCTTCTCCAATGATGAAGCAACTATTGGATGAGGTGAAGGAAAAGTACGACTTGGTTATCTTGGACGCTCCTCCACTCATGCACGTTGCGGACAGTCGACTGTTGGCAAGTGAGACCGATGGAACCATTCTCGTCGTAGGTTGTGACAATTCAAACCGCGATCTCGTCTTAAAGGCGAAAGAACAGCTTGTCTTGTCCGGTGCTCACATGCTTGGAATCGTTATGAACAAGCGGGAACGGGGCGGTAAGGACGCCTACTACGCCTATACGTACGAGTAAGAAGGGAGGGAGAATCATGCGGATTTTACACATCAATGCCATTCATGAAGACAAAAGCACGGGACGGATTTGTAAAGAGATTTCGTCTGTAGCGGTAGCCCATGGGCATGAGAGTGTCGTCGCTTATGCGACAGGTCCAGATACGGGAAGTGGGTTCCGCATCGGTTCATCCTTCGATCAAAAGCGACATGCGCTCTTGTCTCGCTTGAGTGGGAAACAAGGCTATTTCTCAAAAGGGGCGACGGTAGAACTCATCGATTATATCGAATCGTACAAGCCTGACGTCGTGCATTTGCACAACCTCCACGGCAATTATATCCATCTCGAGACATTGTTTAATTGGCTCAGGCATACTGACACACCGACGGTACTGACGCTACATGATTGTTGGTTTTACACCGGGAAGTGCACGCATTATACGCGAACCGGTTGTGAGCGTTGGCGAGATGGATGCGGGAGCTGCCCTAGACTTGCGCTTGATAATCCAAGTTGGGGTCTTGATCGGACTGCTGAAATGTGGCAGGACAAAAAACGATGGTTCGAAAACATCTCGCGATTAGCCGTCATCGGCGTCTCGGATTGGATCACGATTGAAGCACGATTTTCATTTCTCGGTAATGCAAAGATGATTCGGCGGATTTACAACTGGGTCGACCTCGATATTTTCTACCCCAGGGACACATCAGGGTTACGTGAGGTGCTCGGGTTAGAGAACCGTTTCGTTCTACTGGGCGTCGCTAGCTCATGGGACGACTCGAAAGGACTGTCTGACTTTTTGCAGGTGGCACAGGCGTTGCCGGAAACACAATTGTTGCTCGTCGGAGACCTTCCCGACATCACGTTACCAGTGAATGTGATTCATATTCCTTCAACGAATCGTATCGAGGAGTTGGCTGACTACTATGCGCTCGCAGATGTGTTCCTCAACTTATCGGTCGAAGAATCATTCGGGAAAGTGACCGCGGAAGCGATGGCCTCAGGAACGCCGGTCGTTGTGCTCGATGCGACAGCGAACCCAGAGCTAGTTCCACCTACATGTGGTGAAGTCATACAGCCCCAACGGTTAGAGGCCGTTATAGCTGCCATCGAAAAAATGAAAAGACTCGGAAAGGAACACTACACGGATTCCTGTGTCGAGCACGCACGCACCTCCTTTTCAATGGAAGAGCGAGTGACGGATTATCTGGGAGTGTATGAAAGCTTGGTCGACGAAAAAAGGAGGAATCCACAATGGAACGCCCACTCGTCTCGATTGTCATCCCCGTCTACAATGGAGCGGACTATTTGAAGGAAACGATTGAAAGTGCCCTCGCTCAAACGTATGAGCGTGTGGAAGTGATTGTAGTCAACGACGGATCGACAGACAGCGGGGCGACAGCGGCTATTGCCCGTAGCTTTGGAAACCAAATTCGATATTATGAAAAATCAAATGGCGGAGTATCGACCGCACTAAATCTTGGTATCGAGAACATGCGCGGTGAATGGTTCTCTTGGTTAAGTCATGATGATCTTTATGAACCGGACAAGGTGAACAATCAAGTCCAAGAACTACAGAAGCTTGGTGATCAAGCTCAGAACTATATATTGTCTTGTGGTACGAAACTGATTAATGAAGCAGGGGCTCCCATCCATCGTCCAAGAAGACAGTTGAAAGGGTTGTACAAGGATGAGGCCATGTTTGATTACCTTTTACTCAAAGCTTGTTTGAGCGGCTGCGCGTTACTTATTCCCAAACAAGCATTCGAACAAGTGGGAGGATTCCCAACAACGTATCGATATATTCAGGACTGGGTGTGCTGGGTTGATATGGCTTTGGCAGGATATCAATTCAAATTGACAACGACTCCACACTCGAAGACACGCATTCATGAAAAACAACAGACTAAAAAAATAGCTGACCTCGCGCCAATCGAGACGGCTCGCTTTTTCGAACAGCTGTTAGTACGACTTGATGCCCAAAATAGTGTTACCACGCCTCAGATTAAAACGGTATTTAAGGCGGTGTATCGCTCGACTGAACCTGAAGTAAGAGAGGATTTATTAAAACGTTTCGCTGGGAACCGTCATTTAAGTGAATTCGAACAAAAGAAATTGCAGACGTCTTCGTTCATCTATCATCGCGTGTTGATGCTCTATCGAGGAATGATGAACCTTCGTTATCGTTAAGCGGAAAAGGAGGAGGTCATATGTGGATCTATTTGATTAATATGTTGCTTCTGATTGCATGGGCGGCGCTCCTCCTGCGTGATGATGGCATCAAGCACGGAAAGTTGCTGTTTGTGACGATTGCGACGTGCCAGTGGATACTTTTATCAGGATTTCGACATTTCAGTGTAGGTGCCGATACGATGCAATACAAATGGATGTTTGATGAGACGAAAGGCATATCGTGGGAACGTCTAGGTGACAATTTTGTCAGCATTCTCTTTGGCGCCGCTGACGGAAGAGATCCAGGTTATTACTTATTGCAAAAAACAATTCAACTGGCGACAGAAAATTATCAGTGGTATCTCTTGACGGTTGCACTCTTGTTCTTGATTCCGTTTGGGATTTGGATTTATCGAAACTCGAGCGAACCGTTACTCAGTTTTCTAATCTTTTCAACACTGTTTTACGCGTTCTTTGCCATTACTGGTATCCGCCAAACGATTGCGACGGCGATTGCCGTGTTGATCGGCTACTACTTTATTCAAACGAGACGATTTTGGCCATTTCTCGGTGTCGTGTTGCTGGCAGCGACGATTCATCAATCCGCACTCGTCTTCCTTCCGTTTTATTTCTTGGCGACGAAGACGATCACGCCACGTTATCTGCTGTTCATGGGGGCGTTGATCCCGTTCTTGTTCGTGTTCCGCGTCCCATTGTTCGAATTTTTCCGTACCATCAGCGGTTACAACGAATACGAGTATTACACGGGGGCAGGGACCTTTAACTTCTCCATGATCTTGATTCTGATCACAATCGTTTCACTTTGGCGTCGTGAACAGATGATTGCGGTCAACCCGAACGTGACCCACTATTTGAACGCCTTGTTGCTCGCCCTGTGTTTTCTGCCGCTCACGTTCATTAATCCTTCGATGATGCGGATTGTCCAATACTTTTCTATCTTCGTCATGCTTCTGATTCCTGAGTTGCTCCGTTCCTTCGAACGACGGGAGCGCCTGCTCGTCTATTACGTGGCCATCACGATGCTGCTGCTCTTGTTTGTCCGTAACGAACCGCTTTATATGTTCTTTTGGCAACAGAAATAAGGGGAGGGGAATCTGGTGACGACGAAAGTGGAGTTTGATGAACAAAAAAGTTCACGGCAAATCAAGATCGGTGTACTCATGTCTTACATCGCCATCGGATTTAATATCCTCGCCGGGCTGTTCTACACACCATGGATGATTGCGGAAATTGGGAAGGCGAACTATGGCCTCTATATGCTATCGCTGTCGCTCGTCAGCATTTTCGCGCTAGATTTCGGCTTGGAGGCGGCGGTGTCACGCTTCCTGTCAAAATATCATGCGCTCGGAGATTCAGAAGGAGCGTCCCGTTTTCTAGGTGTCGCGTTCAAACTTTTCCTCGGCATTGCAATTCTGATTGGAATTGTCCTGATTGGTGTGTACGTGATGATCGATACGATTTACGCGAGTCTATCACCGACTGAAGTGGAGACGCTTAAAGTTTTATATATTATGGTAGGTTTTTACATCGTCGTCTTGTTCCCGACCAAACCGTTCAATGGGATTTTTATCGCGAACGAACGGTTCGTCGTCCTCAACTGGTTCAACTTGATCGAGAAAGTATCGACCGTCGTCTTGATGATTGGTGCGCTCTTGTTCGGATTTGGCTTGTACGCACTCGTTTTCGTCAACGCCATCGTCGGTCTATCCATCATCATCGGCAAAGGCATCTACCTGCTCCGCAGAACCGAGACGGCCATCGACTTTATGCATAACAGCCGTTCGATGTATCGGGATATCTTTTCCTTCTCTTCTTGGACGACCGTCATCGCTATCGCCCAACGTTTCATCTTGAACATCACCCCGACCATTCTTGGGGCTTTGGCGAGCAGTGCCTCCATCGCCTTGTTCTCAATCGGGATGGTCATTGAGGGGTACGTTTGGACCATTTCCTCCGCGATTGGATCACTCTTCCTGCCGAAGGTCACGCGTATGACAACTTATAATCGCCAGTCCGAATTGGATAACTTATTGGTCCGTGTCGGACGCATCCAGTTGTACATCGTCGGATTGATTATCATCAGTTTTGCGACGATGGGACGGGAGTTCATCGGTCTATGGGTCGGTCCCGACTTCTTTCCGTCCTATGTGGTCGCGTTATTACTCATTCTTCCTGGAATTATCACATTGACGCAAGAAATCGCCTACACGACGTTGATAGCGGTCAATCAAATCAAGTATCGGGCGTTCGCGTCGCTCATCGTCGCGACGGTCAGTGTGATCCTGTCGCTTCTCTTGTCACCGCATTACGGGGCGATTGGTGCTGCCATCGCCATCTTGATTGGGAATTTGGTCGGTACTGTCGTCTTTATGAACATCGTGTATATACGCGTCTTGAAATTAAATATGTGGAAATTTTTCTACGAATGTCATGTGAAGATTGCCCCAGCATTGGTTTTTCTAGGCGTGGCGGGCCTACTGGTGCAACGATACTTACCTGTCGACTCACTGATTCATTTTCTCTTTAAAGCTGCTGCGCTCGGTCTCGTCTACTTTATCTTTCTATGGATCTTCACGTTTCGGGATGATGAAAAAGAACTGTTGCGTGGGTTTATCAGACATGCATCGAAGACATCCTGAACGGGGTGTCTTTTTTCAAGGGATGCAAACATTAGACATGTCATCTTTCAAAAAAATGATAAACATTTCTTTCCTATTCTCACAATGAGACGGGTAACACGATAGTATCAACATCATTGCAATTGTTTCCAACTCAACTTTCCCATCACCTTTAGAAGCAACTGACATCATGACAAAGGAGAGGATTCGCAATGTTTAAGGACAAGACATTATTGATCACTGGAGGCACAGGCTCATTCGGAAACGCTGTCATGCAACGTTTCCTGAAAACGGATATTAAAGAGATTCGCATTTTTTCACGAGACGAGAAAAAACAGGACGATATGCGTAAGCTCTATCATGACGATAAACTCAAATTTTATATCGGAGATGTTCGTGATGTGAACAGTGTGCGCAACGCGATGTACGGCGTCGATTACGTCTTTCACGCGGCGGCGTTGAAACAAGTACCATCGTGCGAATTCTTCCCGCTCGAGGCGGTTAAGACGAACGTGCTCGGTACGGATAACGTATTGAACGCAGCGATTGAACAGAACGTCCAAAAAGTGATTTGTCTGTCAACGGACAAGGCGGCCTATCCGATCAACGCGATGGGGATCTCCAAGGCGATGATGGAAAAAGTGTTCGTCGCCAAAGCGAAAGCGGTCGGTCCAGAGCAGACACTGATTTGTGGGACGCGCTATGGGAACGTGATGGCCTCAAGAGGCTCGGTGATCCCGTTGTTCGTCGACCAAATCAAACGTGGTGAGCCGCTCACCGTGACAGATCCGTTCATGACCCGCTTCTTGATGAGTCTTGAGGATGCCGTCGAACTCGTCGTCTTCGCCTTTAAAAACGCTCATGCGGGAGACATTATGGTTCAAAAATCGCCGGCCTCGACCATCGGCGTGTTGGCGCAGGCGTTGCTCGAGCTGTTCGGTGCGAACAATCCGATCAAGGTCATCGGCACGCGTCACGGCGAAAAGTCATATGAGACGCTGCTGACCCGAGAAGAGAATGTTGTCGCGGAAGACATGGGCGGGTTCTATCGGGTCCCAGCTGATACACGCGACTTGAACTACGATAAGTATTTCAACGAGGGTAGCAAGCGCCTCACCGTCGAGGGCGAATACAACTCGGCAAACACCGAGCAGTTGAACGTGGAACAAGTAAAGCAATTGTTGCTGACGCTCCCCTACATTCAACAAGAACTCGCGAGCTGGGTGAAAGTATCATGAATATTCTCGTGACAGGCGCCAAAGGGTTCATCGGCAAAAATCTAGTCTCCGAATTAGAGGCACGAGGGCATGATGTATTCTCGGTCGGGCGAGAGACGACGGAAGACATGTTTCGCCGATTCTGTCAGGATGCGGAGTTCGTCTACCACTTGGCTGGTGTGAACCGTTCGGAAACGGAAGCCGCGTTTGCGGAAGGAAACGCCGGGTTCACTAGACGATTAATCGAGACATTGGCATCTTCTAAAAATGAGGCACCGATCATGCTCGCTTCCTCGATTCAAGCAACGCAGGACAATCCATACGGACTGAGTAAGCTAGCTGCCGAGCACCTCTTGATCGAAGCACATCAAACAACGCGGCGAAGCGTCTATATCTTCCGCTTCCCGAACCTTTTCGGAAAGTGGGGCCGCCCGGATTATAACAGTGTCGTCGCAACGTTTTGTTATCGTATGGCGAGAAACCTGCCCATCGAGATTCATAATCCGACTCAAACGGTACGACTCGCTTATATCGATGATGCAATCCATCGGCTGGTCGGTCTGTTAGATACATTCCGGGAGCAAGCGAATGAAGTCTACTATGAGAATGTACCAGTTCATGCGCCGATTGCCTTAGGACGCATCGCCGAGTTGTTACAGACGTTTAAAGACAGTCGAGCGACTCTCCGGATTCCACAACTTGACGACGCGTTTACCAAACAACTGTACAGCACGTATCTCAGTTATTTGCCGGCCGACCAGTTCGCCTATGACTTGAAGCGAAATGAAGACGCGCGCGGCTCATTCACCGAATTCATCCGAACTGCCGACCGAGGTCAAGTGTCCATCAATGTTGCTAAGCCGGGCATCACGAAGGGGAATCATTGGCATCATACAAAAAACGAGAAGTTTCTTGTCGTCAGTGGTGAAGCGCTCATCCGGTTCCGTAAAGTCGGAGAACGTGAGGTCCATACGTATCACGTGACAGGAGACATGATGCGCGTGCTCGACATCCCCACAGGTTACACGCATAACATTGAAAACATCGGAACAACAGATTTGGTTACCGTGATGTGGGTAAACGAACCGTTCGATTCGAGCAACCCGGACACATATTTCATGGAGGTGCAAGATGAAACGACTCAAAGTGATGACCATCGTCGGGACGCGTCCCGAAATCATACGCCTGTCGGCCGTTATTCATAAACTGGAACACTCTGAGGCCATCGAGCACATCCTCGTGCACACGGGACAAAATTATGATTACGAATTGAATGAGGTGTTCTTTCAGGATTTCGAATTACGAAAACCAGATTATTTCCTCAATTCAGCGACAGGCAGTCCGATTGAGACGATTGGGAATATCCTGATTCAAGTCGATCCGGTGCTCGAGCTTGAACGTCCGGACGCCGTGCTCATCCTCGGTGACACGAACTCTTGCCTAGCAGCAATCGCAGCAAAACGGCGAAAAATCCCGATTTTCCATATGGAAGCGGGAAATCGCTGTTTCGATCAACGTGTCCCAGAAGAAATCAATCGGAGAATCGTCGATCATACGGCAGATGTAAATTTAACGTACAGCGATATCGCCCGTGAATACTTGCTCCGCGAAGGGTTGCCAGCCGAACGAATCATCAAGACGGGCAGTCCGATGTACGAGGTGTTGATGTCCAAACGAGAGGCGATTGAAAACTCCGATGTACTTGATCGACTCGAATTGAGTCCTGACAACTACTTCATCGTTTCGGCACACCGGGAAGAGAACGTCAATTCTGACATCAATTTTTTGGCACTTGTAGACAGTTTGAATGCAATCGCTGAACACTATCAACTTCCTGTCGTTGTCAGCACGCACCCACGGACGATGAAGCGAATCAATGAACTGAACGTCTCGTTCGATCCGTTGGTTCGACTTCTCAAGCCGCTGGGATTTATCGATTATAATCACCTTCAATTGCATGCCAAGGCAGTGCTCAGTGACAGTGGGACGATTAGCGAAGAGTCTTCGATTCTTGGATTGCGAGGGTTGAATATCCGTGAGACACACGAACGGCCGGAAGCGATGGAAGAAGGGGCCGTGTTGATGGTTGGTCTCGAAACAGAGCGGATTTTACAAGGGTTATCGGTCGTCATGGAGCAAGAACGACCTCGTATCGTCAGTGATTACAGTATGCCTAATGTCTCTGACAAAGTGGTGCGGATTTTGATTTCGTATACGGACTACGTCCGACGCGAAGTATGGAAAGGTACAACGGATCCACGTCAAACTGTAAAGGAGGGTGAACGATGAAACAAAAACTCGTTTTTATCGGAAACATCGCTTCTCCTTATCAGGTGAAGCTGTGCTACGCCTTGGAAGAGTACTTTGACGCTGAATTTTGGTTTTACGAGTATCTCGATCAAAATCGACCAGAATGGTGGAAAATCCCGCTCGGTGATAAGTGTCAGGTGTTGAGATATTCGAAGTGGTTTCCGAAGATTGGTTACCTCTCACTCGGCTTGATTCCTGAGTTGATTCGTTTCAAACCAGACGTCATCCTACTCGGTGGATTCATGGCCGGACATGCAGCCATTGTAAGAATCGCTAAGCTGTTCGGCATCAAAACCGTCATTATGAGTGAGCCGCTTCGACCGCTACAAAATGACGACGATCCGTCTGACCGTCTGACGAATCCTCAGGATAATCCATACAAAACGAAGCTGTTGCACTGGATGTTCAAGGACGCTGACCTCTACTTCGGGATGGGGACAGTGGCAGTTGAGCAATTCAAACAACAACTCGGGTTTGACCCTAATAAAGTCGTACATGCGACGTATGCGCAGGACATTGATGCTTACTTTGATCACGGGTTGAGACGGAAACGGTCGGGCGATACGTTCAAATTACTATTTGCGAATCGGCTTGTCGAACGTTACCAGCCATTGCTCGTGTTAGAAGCGTATCGGAACTTATCAAAACGCTATTCCCTCGAACTCTATTTAAATAATTCGGGGCAACAGCTCGAGGCGTGTAAAGCCTATATCGCAGAACACGACCTGAAGAACGTCCACTTCTTAGATGAGATTCGGGCGTGGGATGAGATGCCGAAAGTGTATGAACAAGCAGACATTTTGGTATTGCCGGCAACGTATTCGAACGGGAACGGGACCATCATCGAAGCAAGAGCCTCGGGCATGGGGGTCGTCATCAGCGATCAAATCAACAACGTCTCCCATCATTCCGTAGACGGTAAAAATTGCTATATGTGTGGCGTCACGGTCGAATCGATCGAACGAGGGATTGAACAATACCTCGAACATCCAGAGCGTCTCATCGAACATGGCATGTTATCGCGGGAACTCGTCAAGTTCCACCGTAACGATGTCACAGCCAAAGGATACTATGACACGTTGCGCGCGAAACAGATTATTTCGTAAAGGAGAAATGTCATGAACGTGGCCATTATGCAGCCTTACTTCTTCCCATATATCGGGTATTTCCAATTGATTCATGCGGTCGATACGTTCGTTGTGTATGACGACGTTCATTTCATCAAAAAAGGTTGGATTCATCGCAATCGGATTCTGATTGACGGAAGTCCTCATCCGATCACCTTACCTATTCAGAAGATGAGCCAGAATCGTTTGATTTGCGACCATGAGCGTTCGCAGCCAGGCGAAATCGTTGAACAACAGTTGAAGTTGTTGCGACATGCCTATCACAAAGCCTCTCAATTTGAACACGTCTTCCCGTTACTCGAACGCGTGATTCGTCATCCCGAGCGAAACGTCGGGAAGTATTTGGCATACAGCATCGAGGAAGTCGCTCGGTACCTCGGTATCTCAACGACATTCATTCTCTCGTCAGAATTGAACGCTGGGGTTGGATTGAAGGGCCAAGCGAGAATCCTCAAAATATGTGATCACTTGAGGGCGACGCATTACGTGAATGCCATCAACGGCATGGACTTGTACGATACCGAGGCGTTCGAACAGGCGGGAATCGATTTGTCGTTCATTGAGACAGAGCCTATCACTTATCATCAAGGGCCATATCCGTTCCAAGCGAATCTATCCATCATCGACGTGATGATGTATTGTCCCAAACACGAAATCCAGCTTATCCTTGAACGTTACGCTCTCGTCTCGAATCGCCAAGTGACCTAGGAGGTGCCTTATGCTACACATCGTTGATATCCAATCCGCAGCATTCCCGTCTTATCCAGTAGTGAACAAACCTGACAGCAAACCGACAGCTATTCCGGTTACGAAATCCATGCTCCCTTCCCTTGAAGAGTACACGGATGAGATTCGTGACTTGTGGGTATCGGGATGGTTGACGAACAACGGCACTAAACATCAGCAACTTGAACGGGAGTTGATCGAATATTTGGGGGTCGAACACTTATCCCTATTCACGAACGGGCACTTGGCGCTCGAGGCGGCGATTGAAGCTCTCGGATTGACAGGTGAGGTCATTACGACGCCTTTCACTTTTGCTTCGACAAGTCATGCACTGATTCGTAAAGGGCTAACACCCGTTTATGGAGACATCCGATCCGATGACTTTACGCTCGATGCTACCAAATTAGAACATTTAATTACACCCAAAACTTCGGCCATCCTTCCTGTTCATGTATACGGAAATGTATGTGACGTTGAGGCCATCGAGGCGATTGCCAAACGACACAACCTGAAAGTGATTTATGATGCGGCCCATACGTTCGGCGTCACAGTGAACGGACGAGGAATCGGAACGTTCGGTGACGTCTCAATGTTCAGTTTTCACGCCACGAAAGTGTTCCATACCATCGAAGGAGGAGCTCTGACGTACAATGACCCGGCACTGAAACATCGTTTCGACCAATTGAAAAACTTTGGCATCACCGGACCGGAAACGGTGGAAGTGACGGGGGGGAACGCCAAAATGAATGAATTTCAAGCAGCGATGGGTCTATGTAACCTGCGCCATATCGATGAGACGATTGCGCGGCGGAAGCAAGTACGTGAACTCTATGACACGCTGCTCAGCGGTCTCGATGGCATTCGCATCCTGAAACCACAACCGGGCGTTGAAACGAACCATTCCTACTATCCGATCATCATGACGTCAGAGGAAAATCGGCGGGATGAACTGCATGACGCCTTGGCGAAAGAAGGGATCTTCACCCGGAAATACTTCTATCCACTCGTAACGGATTATGCGTGGAATCATAATCGTTTCGCGAGCCGTCGCACACCCGTTGCCCGCACGATTGCCGAACGGGTACTGACACTTCCACTTTATCCAGACCTCACTACAGAAGACGTAACCCGGATTTGTACCACGATTCAAGAAAGGGTGATGAAGTGATGAAAGGAATCATATTAGCAGGTGGGAACGGAACGCGTCTCTATCCGATGACGAAGGCCGTCTCGAAACAACTGTTACCAATCTACGATAAGCCGTTGATTTATTACCCGATGTCCGTCCTGATGCTGGCGGGAATTCGGGAGATTCTACTCATTTCGACTCCACAAGATATCGGCGGATACGAGCGATTATTCGGGGACGGGCATCAACTCGGTATCGACATCTCGTATAAAGTACAGACCAAGCCGGTTGGGCTGGCAGATGCATTTATTTTAGGAGCTGACTTCATCGGGGACGACTCGGTCTGTCTCATCTTGGGCGACAACGTGTTTTATGGACCGGATTTAACGCGATTCTTGAAACATGCACAATCGAAAAAACAAGGAGCGACGGTCTTTGGCTATCCGGTAAAAGATCCACGAGCATTTGGTGTCGTTGAATTTGATTCACAAAATCGAGTGGTCTCGATTGAAGAGAAACCGGCCGAACCAAAATCGAATTATGCGGTCCCAGGTCTATATTTTTACGACAATCAAGTCGTTGAGTTCGCCAAACGTGTTGAGCCTTCTGCACGAGGAGAGCTCGAAATCACGTCAATCAATAATATGTATCTGGAACGCGGAGAGTTGAACGTCGTTTTGTTCGGCCGCGGGATGGCGTGGCTCGATACCGGCACACCAGAAGGCATGATTAAAGCGGCTGTGTTCGTTCAAACGGTTCAAGAACGTCAAGGCTATTACATTGCCTGTCTCGAGGAAATTGCATGGCGCCGCGGGTTCATTTCACGAGATGAGTTGAAAGATATTGGTTTGACGCTCAAGATGACGGATTATGGACAATATCTCTTATCACTCGTCGAGGAAGGGGAGAGAACGGATGCGAACGATTCTAGTGACTGGCGGAGCCGGGTTCATCGGTTCAAATTTCATAAAACACTTACGGGCAAAACATCCGACGTACCGCATTCTTAACGTCGATGTGCTCACCTATGCAGGGAACTTGGAGAATTTGCGCGAGTTCGAAGCCGATTCGCTCTATCATTTCGAAAAGGTTGATATCCGTGACCGTCAAGAAATCGAACGGTTGTTTCGAACATATGATGTGGATGAAGTCGTTCACTTTGCTGCAGAATCACATGTGGACCGGAGTATCACCGAGCCGGAGCTGTTTTTGACGACAAACATTCTCGGGACGCAAGTGTTGCTCGACACGGCGATGCGACATTGGAAAGTGGCCCCCGATGATAAATACCGTCGCGACTATAAAGCATCCGTCTGTTTCGTCCATGTCTCGACCGACGAAGTGTACGGGTCACTTGGAGCGACCGGTTATTTCACGGAAGACTCACCCATCGCCCCGAATAGTCCATATTCCGCCTCGAAAGCAAGCTCTGATTTACTCGTTCGAGCCTATTACGAGACGTATGGATTGCCGGTCAAGACGACCCGATGCAGCAATAACTACGGGCCGTATCAATTCCCGGAAAAACTCATCCCGCTCATGATTCATAACTGCATGTCGAATCTTCCATTGCCAGTCTATGGAGACGGGCAACAGATTCGAGACTGGCTTCATGTAAGCGATCATTGTGAAGCCATCGATGTCGTTCGAGAACATGGGCACTTCGGCGAAGTGTACAATATCGGCGGTCATAATGAAAAGACGAACTTGGAGCTCGTGCAAATCATCATCAACGCGTTCGGTCAGTCAGAAGAATTGATTCAATTCGTCAAAGATCGTCCGGGGCATGATCGACGCTATGCCATTGACGCGACCAAGATGGCCGATGAATTAGGGTGGACCCCACGATATCAATTCGAAGACGGAATCGCCGAAACGATTCAGTGGTACGTGGAGCATCCTGAATGGATTGAACGAATCGTATCCGGTGCGTATCAAACCTATTACGATTCGATGTATTCTTCGTTCAGATAGGAGGGGTTACCATGTACGAACGTTTGATGAAGCGTCCACAAGACGCAATCCTTGCGACGGTTTCGTTACTCGTTTTAAGTCCTGTTCTTCTGACGATTGCTGGTCTCATCAAGTGGAAAATCGGTGGGCCGGTGTTATTCAAGCAGAAACGTCCCGGCAAGGACGGCGTTATTTTCGAGATGGTGAAATTTCGAACGATGACCGACGCGCGGGATGAGCATGGCGAACTGTTGCCGGACGAGGTGCGCTTGACTCCGTTCGGGCAGACGCTCCGGTCGCTCAGTCTGGATGAGCTGCCGAGTTTACTGAATATCGTCAAGGGCGACATTGCGATTGTCGGACCGCGCCCGTTGCTCGTCGAATATTTGCCCCGATACAACGAGGAGCAGCGCCGACGTCACGATGTACGTCCTGGACTGACGGGACTTGCCCAAGTGAACGGCCGCAACCGGCTGTCCTGGCAGGACCGATTCGCGCTCGACGTGCAATATGTCGATAACGTCACGTTCTTTAATGACTGGAAGATTATCCTGCAAACGGTCCGGAAAGTCCTGAAGAAGGATGGGATTTCGTCCGATACGGCGGTGACGATGGAGGCGTTTATGGGGAATGAGAAGGTAACAAACATCGTCAAATAGAGCGAGCGGGCCATGCGGTCCGCTCGTTTTCTTGTGTGTCATTTCTTTTGACGAACTTCACCAGAACGTCACTCGAGGCTACTCCCAGAACGTGGTATAACTAAAAATGTGAAAAAGTGAACAAATGGAGGGTTATACATGAAACGAATCACCTTGATGCTAGTTGGACTTATTCTTATCCTTGCAGCCTGCAGTCCACTCGAGGCCGTCGACTCGACGAACATCCATACATATACGACATACGAGCTCCCGCTCGAAGACAAGGTTGCGCTCGGGGAAGGGGAGCACGAGATCGTATTCGTCTTCGACTACAGCTGCCCGTGGTGCAAAAAATGGATGGAAGAGGTACTGCCGAAGATTGAAGAGCGCTGGATTGAGACGGGCGAGGCGACGTTCAAAGGACAGCCGCTCGTCTTGTTGAACGAACAGTCACAGTTGCTCGCGAACGTCGATTATAATGTGGAACGTCTCATCCCGGACCGCTATTATGAGGTGCAACGCGCCATCGGGCTCGACTCCGGGTCAGACGGCTTTGGCACGGAAGCGTATGCCCGAGAGCTCGCGTCCGAGTTCAACTTGAATGCGGATGAACTGCTCGAGAACCATGTCGATATCGGCATCCAGAACTCACGGCTGTTCACGCGCGACTTCGGTGTGGCCTATGTGCCGACGGTGTACGTCGACGGCATCCAGCTCGTCGACGCGTTCAGTTTAGAAGAGATGGAGAAAATCATGGACGGCACTATTCAAGCAGGCGACGAAGTCGAACTAGCGGAAGACTGAAATGAGGCTGGGACATAACTAGCCAGTTCTAAAGTATTTCAATCAAAAAGAGGGGTCCGGTCACCGATTTTCGGTGACCGGACCCCTTCTTT
>NZ_JACSLO010000020.1:0-25762 GCF_018618195.1 Exiguobacterium sp. s7
AAAGTAGTTGGGGGTCTCCCCCTGTGAGGATAGGACGTTGCCAGGCCAACGCGAAGGACGATCAAGCATCCGCTTGGTCGTTCTTTTTTCATGAAAGTGTTGACAAATGGGATATATAATGCTAATATAATAATTGTCTAGTGGCGATAGCGAAGTGGTCACACCCGTTCCCATGCCGAACACGGAAGTTAAGTACTTCAGCGCCGAAAGTAGTTGGGGGTCTCCCCCTGTGAGGATAGGACGTTGCTAGGCCAACGCGAAGGACGATCAAGCAGATGCTTGGTCGTCCTTTTTTGTCGTTTCCTTTGAAACTTTTCATCTAATCTTCTCGTATGAAGAGACAGAAGAGGGGGAGTCAGGTATGCAAATCCGTGAAGCGACAGTCTCAGACTACAAGGCGTTCACTGAGGTTTCACGAGCGAGTTTTAAACAAGAGGCAGATCGTCTCCGATTACCATATCGGGACTTAAATATTGAACCGCCGGGTTATGATGACGAGGCGATGAGCTTGTATTTGATTGAACAATTGATGTGCTATGTCATCGAACATGAAGGACAAGTCGTCGGGGGAGCCGTCGTGACGTTGACAGGGAAAGATTACGGACGGATTGACCGCATCTTTATTCATCCATACAGACAAGGTAAAGGGATTGGAAAACGGGTACTACGGGCAATCGAGAAGCTTCATCCGACTGTACGAATTTGGGAGTTGGAGACATCAGCAGCCCAACCCAACAATGTGGCGTTTTATCAGGCAGTCGGTTACCAATCCGTCTTCGAATCAAGCGAAGAGGTCTGTTTCGTCAAACGGGTAAAGCAACCCGTAGATGAAGCAATCACATTGCGATATGAAGAGCGCTCGATCAAAGGTGCCCAAGCGTATGGAATGGATGCGAGTCAAATCGCCATCACGAATAGTAACGTCTCAGAACTACGGGCCAGCAATTGTAATTTCACGAGGAGCCAATTCCGCAATATTAACTTCAGAGAAACCGAGTTCGACGACTTGAACCTTTCCGGCTCAAAATATCGATTTGTCACCATGTACGAGTCAGGACGGCCGACGACGTTCTTCCATACAAACCTGACGAACACGATTATGAAAAACTGTCGGCTAGATGGGGTCCAGATCGAGGGTTCATCGATTGACGGCTTAACGATTGATGGGGTACACGTCAAAGACCTGTTAGAACATTATCGAAAAGAAACTGGAGGAATGAAACGTTATGAGTGATCTCTACCAAACCCAACACGACTTACAACAACAGATGGCAGAACGGGACCGACTCGCCCGGAAATTAAAAACACTCGACAAGCAAATTGCCGAACATGAAGCTGTACGAAAGCAACTTCTCAATTCGTTTACGAAAGAACAGCGCGATGTCTATGACTTGGATTCATTCTCGCTCGTCAACGCATGGCGTAAACTAAGGGGAACATTCAACGAACAAAAAACGATTGAATTAGAAGAGGCGGCCCGGGCCGAATTGAAGTTACGAGAACACGAGGCAATGGTCGATGAGTTAGGGCTTGAACGTCGTGATTTATATGAAACCTTTGAGACGTATAACGGGATTGACGCAGAGTGGGAAGCGTTCGTAAAAGAGAAAGAAGCCCACTTGAAGCAGGATCCTGAAGTTAAGGAAACACTATATCGGCTCACGAAGCAGCAAGTGGAAACGAATGAGGTGCTCATTGAGTATAAAGAAGCCATTAGTGCTGGACATACAGCGCGGACTGCCATTTCAAGAACACTGAAACATCTCGACAGTGCAAAAGGTTGGTCGACGTATGATACGTTCTTTGGAGGGGGCTTGATTGCGACAGCGATGAAACATGATGCCATCGATGCCTCGGAGCGGAAGATGCATGAACTTCAAGCCGCACTTGAGCGATTCTCGCGGGAGTTGGCTGATGTGAAAGGCGTCGTCAGCGGATTACAGATTGAACGCGGATCACTGATCCAGTTCGCTGACTATTTCCTCGACGATATTTTCTCGGAATGGACGATGCATGGACGAATCAACGATTCACTGGATAAAGTGAACGGGCTCGATCGTGAAATCGCTAAACTGATCGAGAAAATGACAAGAGAAGTCGAACGTTTGGAGCGACAACTCGAAGAAATAGAAGCGAAACGAAAACAGCTCATCCTTACGCGGTGAGCTGTTTGGTCATTCTGGTCGTTTCAACCAATGGCGCAACCCTTTCCCGGCATGGGGACCTGCCGTGTAACGCGGGATGACATGCAAGTGCGCGTGAGGCACGGTCTGGTTTGAAGCGGTCCCGACGTTCCAACCAAGCGTATAGCCGTCAGGCCCATACGTCTCTTCGAGGAACACCTTCGCTTCGTGGAGCAGTGTGTATGTATCATGCCATTCGAAAGGCGTGAGATCGAACGTCGTCGCTCGGTGTTGTTTCGGTACGATGACGCCTGAACCGACGAGCACGTCCTGTTCACGATCATGCATTAAAAAGTAGCAGGTCTCGTTCTCGGCAACGATTCGTTGTGATGGATCAAGCTGTGGATGACAAAATGGACAAGTGGACATTGGATTGGTACACTTCCTTTCTATATGAAGTGTACCAAAAGGGGGATTCAAATGAATGATTTGATCGATTATATCGTCGACGAAGTCGGGCAAGAAAGACATACGGTCATCGGGATTTCGGGACACGGAGGTGCCGGCAAGACGACGTTCGCTGATGCTTTACGTGCGCGTCTCGGGGACGTGAACTATATCAATACCGACCCTTACATCACGGATTCGATGTTACGGAAGAGTGCCATGCTCGACTATACGGTCGACGGTCAAACGCATCACTACAAGATGACGGCCTGTCATCCTTCCGCGCATCACTTGCTGTCACTCGAGCGTGATGTCCGGATGGTACGGGAAGGCATCGGCTTTTATACGATCGACGTCCCGTATCTCGAACGGACGTGGATCGATCCAGCAAAACGAATCACTATTATTGAAGGGATGAGTGTCGCCTTCCTCGAACCTCACTATTTCGATGTATCGGTCTATTTGTATACGGATAGCGACACTGAGTTCGCCCGTCGTTCTGTCCGGGACATCCAAGAGCGTGGGATGGACCTGGGCTACTTGAAAGCCTCGCACGAAGAGCGCCGACTCCAATATGAGCTGTTTATGCATCCGCAGCGTGAAAAGTTCCAGACGGTCGTCTCGACAAGCGATAATGTTTGGGCGATTGAGCGGAGCCCACAAAAAAACCGCTCATCATGAGCGGTGGCTGCGTAACGTTTCTTGGATCCCGAGCCCGAGCCGATCTTGTTCGCGCTCGAGTTGGTCCCACGTGAGCGAGCGATGGCGCAACGTGACGTCGTTCGCAATCGACTCGAGTGTGCGCTGCTTCTCGATGTTGTCGAGCCAGTAATAGACGTCGACCCCATCCTCATCGATACGCCAGAACGATTTGACGACTTCGAACTCGTCGGCCCAGTCGCCGACCGGCTTAAACCCATACTTCTCGACGAATGGATACGGCCGTTCTTCTCCGAGCGGGTCGATGACGTTGCGGACGAACATGAGCTCGAGGCCTGCATGTTCGGTCGCCTCTAACAAGCGTTTCAAAGCGGGGAGCGGTTCGACTTCGACATTCTCGACAACATCGAACCAAACCCGTTTGCCGTCCGTGTCCCAGACGGTCGCTTCCACACTATACGGAGCGCCCGCTGTCGACGGGGCATACATCGTTAAATCAAACGTGAACGGGATATGCTCTTCAGCACCTGGTTCGAGGACGACCGATAGAGGGATTGGGACTTCTTGAAGATCGGCCTCGCGGTTGAACTCATTCCCTTCGAGCGTGATGTCTTTGAAAGTCGTCAAAAAGTTAAGCGTCAACTCCTGCAGTCGCACGACATGTGAAGTGGTGTTCGACACGCGTAACGTTCCATGGACGGTTTCGTTCGGGAGAAACGGTACGGTGTGAAAATAGACGGATGCATCCAGTTCGGAAAAGAACCATTTTTTAAAGCGATTACCCCATTTCGACATGACGGTCGCGCCCCTTTTCTCTAGTAAGTTACACTCCTTATCATGTTCCCGATTCCAATTCTCAAAAAACATTTAGAAAAAGGTTGCATTTTATAACTACTTCACTTATTATAGAGGATGTCGAAACAATTCAAACCATCGCGGGGTGGAGCAGTCTGGTAGCTCGTCGGGCTCATAACCCGAAGGTCGTCGGTTCAAATCCGGCCCCCGCAACCAATTTTTATTTAATTTCATATGTCGTCGCGGGGTGGAGCAGTCTGGTAGCTCGTCGGGCTCATAACCCGAAGGTCGTTGGTTCAAATCCAGCCCCCGCAACCAATTTTTTAAATGAGATAGCGAAACGATGACGTTTCGTGTTTTTTTTTGCGCAAAATTGAGTGTACAATGAGTACGTATCGCTAGAACTACTAAAGGAGAAACATCATGTATACATTGATTACCCACTCCGCGGCCGAGACGCAAGCGGTGGCAGAAAAACTCGCCACGCTCGTCAAAGCCGGGACGGTCATAACGTTGGACGGCGACCTTGGTGCCGGTAAGACGACGTTCACCCAAGGCTTTGGTAAAGGTCTCGGTGTCACGCGTAACGTCAACAGCCCGACGTTCACCATCATGAAACAATACCAAGGGCGCTTGCCGCTCTATCATATGGACGTCTATCGTCTCGAAGACACGGGGGACGATATTGGCCTCGAGGAATATATTAACGGTGATGGTGTCGCCATCGTCGAATGGTCGAACTTGATCGAGTCGTCACTTCCGACGGAACGGCTCGCCATCACAATCGAGCGAGTCGGGGACGAGGAACGTCAACTGACGTTCGCGCCCGTCGGCGACACGTACGATGCACTCGTGAAGGAGGTGCTCGCATGAAACAACTCATGATTGACACGTCGACGACACGTCTGTCTGTCGCCTTGAGTGAGCACGGACAGATTCAAGCCGAGGCGACGGTCATGGTCTCGAAAAATCATGCCGTCACGCTCATGCCGATGATCGAACAATTGATGAATGCGGTCAAATGGACACCGACCGAACTCGAACGCATCGTCGTGACGACAGGTCCTGGATCTTATACGGGGATTCGCATCGGTGTCACGACAGCGAAGACGCTCGCCTACACGCTTCAAATCCCGCTCGTCGGGGTCTCGGCGCTCCGTCTTATGGCGGCGGCCCCGAATACGGAGCTCCCAATCGTCTCGCTTATCGATGCCCGTCGTGGCAATGCCTATATCGGGCATTATCAACAGAACGAGGCCGTCACACCCGACCGTCACGCCTCGGTCGCCGCTTGGCTTGAAGCAAATATCAGTGGACCGTTCGTCGTCGTCGGCGACGTGGAGCCGTTCCGTGACGCACTCGCGTCTTACGACTATACCGAAGTACCGGCCGCGCATAGTTACGGCCGGGCGAGCGATCTCGTCGCCTTAGGTGAAGTCACGAATGATGTCCATGCGTTTGAACCCGAGTATCTTCGTCTCGCTGAGGCGGAAGCGAAATGGCTCGAGGGACAAAACAATGGCTGACATTAAAATCCGGCGCATGACATGGCTCGACGTCGAAGAAGTGACCAAAGTCGAGGAAGCCTCGTTCGCTATTCCGTGGACGAAAGAAGCGTTCATGAACGAGATGCTCCGCAATGACCAAGCGATCTATTTCGTCGCTGTGCATGAACGACACGTGGTCGGCTTCGTCGGGGTTTGGCAAATTGTAGACGAGGGGCACATCACGAACATCGCCGTCTTACCGGAATATCGCGGGCAAGGCATCGGCAATCTGCTGTTGACGCAACTCGTTGAATTCGCCCGCTCGAAGTCACTCGCGGCGCTCACGCTCGAAGTGCGCGTCTCGAACATCGGCGCCCAAAAGCTGTACGAACAGTTCGGTTTCGAAAATGCCGGACGCCGGAAACGATATTATCAAGACAATAATGAAGACGCCTATATTTACTGGGCGAAGTTAGGAAGTGAAACAGATGGACACATCGCTCATCCTCGCGATTGAGTCGAGCTGTGATGAGACGTCGGTCGCGCTCGTGCGTGACGGCAAGACGCTTTTATCGAACGTCGTCTCGTCGCAGATTGAAAGTCATAAACGGTTTGGCGGGGTTGTGCCCGAGGTCGCCTCGCGCCACCACGTCGAACGGATCACCTACGTCATCGATGACGCCCTCAGTGAAGCGGGTGTGACGATGCAAGACGTCGACGCCGTCGCGGTCACGCAAGGACCGGGTCTTGTCGGGGCACTCCTCGTCGGAATCAGTGCGGCCAAAGCGCTCGCTTTCGCCCATAGCAAACCGCTCATCGGCGTGCATCACATCGCCGGACACATCTATGCGAACGAACTCGTCGAGGAGATGGAGTTCCCGCTCGTCTGTCTCGTCGTATCGGGCGGCCACACGGAGCTCGTCTATATGCCCGAGCACGGTGTGTTCGAAGTCATTGGGGAGACACGTGACGATGCGGCCGGAGAAGCATATGACAAAGTCGCACGGACGCTCAGTCTTCCTTACCCAGGTGGACCTGCTATCGACCGTCTCGCGGCCGATGGAGAAGACACGTACAAGTTCCCGCGGGTTCGGCTTGAAGCGGGAAGTTTCGATTTCAGCTTCAGCGGGCTCAAGTCGTCGGTCATCAACGCCGTCCACAACGCCGAACAGCGCGGGGAGACGGTCATCCCTGAAAACTTGGCGGCCAGTTTCCAAGCGAGTGTCGTCGAAGTGCTCGTCGAGAAAGCGATTCGTGCCGTGAAAGAAAAAGGAGCGAAGCAATTGCTCGTCGCAGGTGGCGTCGCAGCCAACCGTGGACTCCGCGCTGCGCTCAAAGAAGCGACGGACCGCGAAGGCATCCGCCTCGTCATCCCACCACTTGATCTATGCGGAGACAACGCCGGTATGATTGGAGTCGCGGCACATCACGCGTATGTGCGCGGAAAGCGCGATACACTGGCGATGAATGCGGTTCCTGGGTTATCCTTAGAAGAGAGCATGACAGTCTAGGGGGAAATATACAGATGATGAAACGCATAATCATTGGAGGTCTCGTCGTACTGCTCGTCGTCGCGACGTTTTTGCAAGTACGGGAGATCATCCGCGCTTATAATATCGCCTATCAAGAAGAGATCGTGCCGGAAGCGACACGCGTCCGGTCGCTCACAGGAGCGGAATCGCTCGAAGGCATCGGCCGGGTTACGGGTGAGAACACGCTCGTCGAGACGTTGTACGGCTATAAGAGCTTAGACGATCAAGACATCGAAAGCGTCATCGTCGTCGACCGCAACCTCGGCGTTCAACCGAAAGCGAGCGATGCGTATTATCAAATCGCACCGGGACGAGAAGCGACCGAAGAAGAGGCGGCGAAGTTCGAGGACATTGTCAACGAGTTTGACGAAGAGCAACTGTTCGCCCAAGTCATCTCGACGCATGAGGCAAAATATGTGACGAACGACGAAGAGGCGCTCACATTCTACAAAGTGTTCGTCCGTGACGTCGATACGAACGAGTACGTGTTCTTCATCACGGAAGACGGCATCAAGCTCGACTTCCACACGCGCGGTTTCCAACCGCTGCGTTATTTCTAAACGTAAAACAGGGAAGCTGACCTCCACAATGGAGAGCGGCTTCCCTGTTTTTATACTTCTGGATGATGTTTCTTTTGTTTATACCACATATTCACTCGGCTCACGACATAGACGATCAAGGCGAGCACCCACATGAGGAGCGTCGACTGATAGAAGTGGCCCCATACCGAGCCGGGCGTGTAAAAGCTGTGCACGGTCACATCGACCGGCCAGACGACGAGGCGGATAAAGAGCGTGCTCATGAGCAGACCGCTCAACAAGCTGATGACAATCCCGCTCCACGTCTGGATGATGAAGCCGATGACGACCGGCAGGAAATAAAACAGGAACGACGGGACGACGGTCGGTTCCCCACGAATCAGTTCGGATACGTACTCCGTCCCGGTCGGCACGATGTAGGCGAGACCAGTCAGGAAGGCGTGCATCCACTCGATTCGCATCGCACGGGATCGCATCATGAATGGAGCTCCTCCCATTCTGCATACAGTGCCGTGATCGATTCTTTCGTCGCATCGGACTCGGTCGACAGTTCCTGTGCCCGGGCGAAGTCGTTGAAGACGTCCGGTTCACACAACAGTTGCTCGATCTCTTCGAGACGGGCCTCGTGTTGCTCGATGGTGAGCTCAATCTCCTCGATCCGTTGTTTCATCCGGCGTTCCTCGCGTTGCTGCTCCTTGTCGGCGCGCTGTTTCTTGACGATGACTTGTTTCGTCTCTTCGCGGGCGAGTCGGGCCAGTTCTTCAAGTTCTTCTTTCTTCTCGACGTAATACGAGTAATCGCCGAGGTATTCATCGATGCCGTTCGGTGTGATCTCTAAGACGCGCGTCGCGAGCCGGTCGATGAAGTAACGGTCGTGCGATACGAACAAGATTGTGCCCGGGTAGTCGACGAGGGCGTTCTCGAGGATCATCTTCGAGTCGAGGTCCAAGTGGTTCGTCGGCTCATCCAAGATGAGCAAGTTCGGTTGCTCGAGCTTCAGTTTCGCGAGCGTCAAGCGGGCCCGCTCTCCACCCGACAGTTCATGGACACGTTTCATGACGTCGTCACCGCTGAACAGGAACTGACCAAGCAGGCTGCGAACTTCTTGTTCGCGCATGAGCGGCCAGTCGTTCCAAATCTCGTCGATGACGCGGTTGGCATCCGACAAGTTCTGTTGTTCCTGGTCGTAGTAGCCGATCTCGACGCCTGTGCCGTAGCGGATGTCACCAGTGAGCGCCGGCTGTTGTTTCGTCAACACTTTCAAGAGCGTCGATTTACCGACCCCGTTCGGACCGACGAGGGCGACCGATTCGCCGCGTTGCAGTTGGAAGCGGAGATGCTGGGCGATCGGCTCCTCATAACCGATGGCGAGGTCGCTGCCGCTCAACACGTCATTCCCGCTTTGGCGTTTGATTGAGAACGAGAGGACGGCACTGCGCTCGTCACCATCCGGCACGTCCATCCGGTCGATCTTCTCAAGACGTTTGCGGACGCTCTGGGCGCGTTTCGTCGTCGTCGCCCGGGCGATGTTGCGTTGGATGAAGTCCTGCATCTTGGCGATTTCTTCTTGTTGGGATTCGAACTGCTTCTTCTCTTGCTCATAGATCGCGGCCTTCTGTTCGAGATACTTCGTATAGTTGCCGACGAAGCGACGGCTCCGGTGGCGTGACAGCTCATAGACGACCGAGACGACCCGGTCGAGGAAATAGCGGTCGTGGGAGACGATGAGGACAGCGCCTTTATAACCGCTCAAATACTTCTCGAGCCAACCGAGCGTCTCGATGTCCAAGTGGTTCGTCGGCTCATCCAAGATGAGCAGGTCTGGACTTTGAAGGAGCATCTTCGCCAGGGCGAGGCGGGTCCGTTGTCCACCGGAAAGCGTATCGATGCGGCGCTCGAAGTCGTCCGGATAGAAGCGCATCCCGTGAAGGACGGAGCGGATCGTCGCCTCGTATTGATAGCCGCCGCGGTCTTTGAACGTATGCTGTTCTTCATCGTAAGACGACAGCAGGCGCTCATAGGCGGCCGGGTCGTTCAAGATGCGCTCAGATCCCATGTCTTGTTCCATGCGGCGGAGCGTTTTTTCCTGTTCAATTAAGTCGGTGAAGACGGTAAGCATCTCGTTCCAAATCGTCTCGTTCGATTCAAGTCCTGAATCTTGGGCGAGATAGCCGATCGTCACGTCTTTCGGTTTCATGATATCGCCCGAGTCATAGTTGTATTCCCCGGCGATGACTTTGAGCAGTGTCGACTTGCCGGCGCCGTTCCGGCCGACGAGGGCGACGCGTTCGCCTTCTTGGATTTCGAGTTTGACGTTCTCTAAAATCGGCTCAACGCCGAATGATTTCGATAAGTTATTGACTTGCAGTAGGATCAAGTGAAAAAACCCCTTTCTCTCTATTTAGTATACTGTATTTTTTAGTCTTTTCAGGTATATTCGTTGAGTGGTTATGTGAATTCGTTTACAATCAAGGTGTATGAAATTAGATTCGTTTGAAACGCGTCGTAAAAAGGAGGCTCTTTCCGTTGAGTCAAAACGAACCAAAGATTCCGCAAGCGACAGCCAAACGGTTGCCACTATACTATCGGTTTATCCAAAGCCTGCATTCATCAGGAAAACAGCGTGTCTCTTCTGCTGAACTGAGTGAGGCGGTCAAGGTCGATTCGGCCACGATCCGTCGCGATTTCTCGTATTTCGGTGCGCTCGGTAAAAAGGGATATGGCTATAACGTACAGTATCTGTTAGACTTTTTCCGTAAGACACTGAATCAGGACGAGATTACGAACGTCGCCTTGGTCGGGGTTGGTCATCTCGGGACAGCTTTCGTCAACTATAACTTCCTTAAAAACAATAACACACATATCGTCGTCGGGTTCGACGCAGACGAGACAAAAGTCGGCACGACGATGTCCGGTGTCCCGATTCATCACGTCGATGAGATGGAACAGATTATGAAGCAAAACAAGATTGACGTCGCGATTTTGACGGTGCCGTCTGCCTATGCACAGCCTGTCGCGGATGACTTGGTCCGCTTCGGCATCAAAGGCATCTTGAACTTTACACCGGCCAGGCTTACTGTGCCGGATACGGTCCGCGTCCATCATATCGACTTGTCGATCGAACTCCAGTCGCTCATTTACTTTATGCAACACTATCCATCTGCTGAGGGGGTCCATCAATAATGGAATTACTATTATCGTCACTCGTCGTCGGTATTCCAGGCGGAGCAAGTCTGTTTGTCATCGCGATTATCGCGCTCATCATCTTCGGGCCGAAGAAATTGCCTGAGTTCGGCCGTGCCGCCGGACAGACGCTCCGTGAGTTCAAAAATGCCACGAGTGGCATGATGAACGAGCATGACGAGAAAGACAAGAAAGAAATTGAGAAGAAAGAGCAGTAAGCGATGAGCCATCAACCTGATCAAGAACGGGCACTGTCCGACCACTTGACAGAGCTGCGGAGACGACTGATGCTGTCGGCATTTGTCGTCTTTGCCTTCTTTTTGATTGCTTTGCCGAGTGTCAAATATGTGCTCGCCTATCTCCAGGCCGACCTCGTCGAACGAGGCCTTGAATTGAACGCCTTTGGGGTCGCGGACCCGCTCATGATTTACTTGAACTTGGCGCTCGTCATCGGGCTCGTCGCGGCTGGTCCGTTTCTACTGTATCAACTGTGGGCGTTTGTCGCACCTGGTCTGCATCCGAACGAGCGGAAAGCGACGCTCGCCTATATTCCGATCATCTTTATCTTGTTCCTCGTCGGTTTGGCGTTTGCCTACTATTGGTTGTTCCCGCTCGTCCTCGATATCTCGACGGACCTCGGGCAAGACCTTGGTCTGACGCAAATCATCGGGGCGTCGAACTACTTCACGTTCTTGCTGCAACTGACCATCCCATTCGGACTGTTATTCCAGTTACCGGTCGTGACGATGTTCTTGACGCGCATCGGTGTCGTGACGCCGTACTTCCTGTCATCGATCCGGAAGTACGCCTACTTCGCCTTGTTCGTTGTCGCGGCCTTTATCACGCCGCCGGATTTGACGTCGCACCTCATGGTGTCACTGCCGCTCTTCTTCTTGTATGAGATCAGTTTATCGATTTCACGCATCACGTACCGGGGTGTGCTCCGACGTGAGAAAGAGGCGATGGTGAAAGAACAAGTCGATTTGATGAAACAAATGAATGAGAAGTGAACACCATGTCATGCGACGTGGTGTTTTTTTGATTTTAGGGCTATTCAATTTTGAAAAAACAACTTAAAATTAGGAGGGTTAAATCAAAAAAATGGATTATTTTTGAAAGTTATGCATTCATAAACAGAAATGAGGAGAGTAATGAAGAAGTGGTTATGGAGCATGCTCGTGGTGCTCGTCATGATGGTAGCACCGGGAGTAGAAGTCCGAGCAGAGGATTATGCCAAACCGGAAATCATTCCGGCAGGAGAAGTCGTAGGAGATAGTGGATATGTGTGGCGTTCGGGAGATCCGGAGACGCTTATTCACATTCAGACCGGTGAGGAATATACGTTACCGATTCGTGTGTCTGCTGCTTACAATATGTATGCCATCGGAGACGGCCGATTTATGTTAAAAGGGTGGCCGGATTGGGTGATGTGGGATATACGTACGAATGTGGCGACGACATTCCCGATCGAAGCAGGAAGTGAGAATCGACTCGTCTCAACGAATGTAACAACAGGAATGATGTTATGGGCTGATGACGAAAAGTATATCATCACGTCGACGTCAGGTGATATTCTCGGATCGCTCACGAAAGGCAGCGATCCGGTATACAGTCTGCTCGATGATGGGAACGTCCTCGCGTTCGCCGACGGTCAAGTGACGAAGCGGACGGTGACAGGAGAAGTGCTTGAGACAATCAGTTCCTATTCAGGACAGGTGAGGTGGGCCCGTCACATGAAAGAAGCGAATCAATGGTTCGTGATCAAAAGTGATGACTCGGAGCACATGTTTATTTTCGATTTGGCGACGAAACGATGGATTGAGAAAGATGCGCCAAACATAAGTAATCTTACGTGGAAAGACGGCACCTACTACTTCATGACGCGAGAAATGTATACGACATTCTATGTCAGTTATAACGTCAGCACGAATGAGTGGAAAGAGGCACCGATTGATGACGCTGACATTCGACAACACGGTCCGTGGTACGTTTTTGGTATGAAGAAGACGGAAGTGTACACGCCGGAGTCTTTATGGAAAGCGCCATGGCAACTGAATGTCAATGTGCCGAAAACGACGAATCGCTATGAGGTAGGTCGTCCATATGACGTCAACGGAACGGCCACGCTCGTTGATGGTACGGCCTTACCGATTCCAGCGACTGAGCTGACGGCACGTTTAGCCTATCAAGACGACCCGTTCGTTTGGGAGCAAGGGAAACTGACGTTACAGACGAATGAGTCGTATGACATGATTTTTAAGTGGAACGATTTTGAGCGCCGGTTAGACTTATGGGCATCGAACTATGTGCCACTCACACTCGACCCGCCAACCGGTGTCTTAGGTCCGATTAGCGGGAAGACGACACCGAACACGCCGGTGTTTGTCAGTGTGACGAAAAACTTGTATCAATCGAACTCATCGGATTCATTGTTGAACTATCAATCGGCGACGATCCGATCGGATGAGTCGGGACGCTATACGTGGCAACCGGCGCGGTGGTTCACACCTGGATCGCGTGTGACTGTGAAAATCGGTAGTGGGTCAGGTGTTTACGCCGATCCGATTGAACTTCAGACGGTCAAAGAAAGTGACGATACTTCATCAAATGGTATCTCGGTTCTGACGAAAACGGTCACTTCAGGTGTCACATTGAAAACGACGCCGAACGCCGCAGTGGATGTGTTGATTCGCAGTGGGAAATACTACGAAATTTCGAATGAGCAGGCAGATGAAGACGGACTCATTTCGATTAAAGAGTTTAATACGATGCCTGTAGACATCGGAACAAAAGTCTACTTCAAGTTAAAAGAGGCACCCGCTTCAGCGTTCCGGCTCACGACCGTGGAGACAAGAGTGGAACCGCCTGTCTTTTCGTGGACTCGGACACCGTTAATGTATGACAAATCCATCAACATCACATCGAGTACCGATCAGGCCTATCGCATCTATCGAAACGGGACGCATGTGGCGACAACACGCGTCATGCCGTACACGTTCGAGACGCCATTAAAAGAAGGGGAAGTCATTCTCGTCACTCGTTCGAGCGGCGATGCGACGTACGAACTCACGAAGACCGTTCGTGCGTTCACTCCGACGCTCAGTGTGACGGACACGTTGATGACAAAGACACAAGCGACACTCTCAATCAAAAAGACGAGCACGGCGACAGTGCGCTTCTATGTAAATGACAAACTCGTCTCGGCCAAACGCCTATCGACGACACGTTACACCGTCCCCGCCAAACCGGGGGATCGTGTTCGCGTCAAAGCATCGGTCGGCTCGAAATCGCGTGACGTCTCGATTCAGTTGCCGAAAACGTCGCTGTCGACGCTCTCGATTAATGATGAGAAGTCACTCTGGGTCGGGTACGTGATCCCGAATAGCACGGTCACGTTGAAAAAAGGGTCGACGGTGCTCGCCACAGCAAAAGCGAGCAGCACCGGACGTGTGACGCTCCGCTTCACGCGGCAACCGGTCAATGCGACGCTCTCGTTGACGAGCCAAAGCGGGACGTTCCGACATGTGCAGACGGTGAAGGTGACGACTGGACCGACACCGACGCTCGTGACGACGATTCCATCAAGCACATCGAAGACACTGAAGGTGACATCGAACGTCGGGTACGGCACATTGACGCTCACGCGGGGGTCGACGGTGCTCGCGAAGAAGACGGTGACGTCGACGTCGACAACGCTCAGTTTCACCCCACAAAAGAAAGGAACGAAATTGACACTCCGTCTCGTGACGCCAAAAGGCCGAAGCGTGACGAAGACGATTTATGTTCGTTAACTGAGAAGCCATTCGCGATGATGCGGATGGCTTTTTTTAGAGATGGGGAACAGGGGGAGGACGTGATACGATGGAGCCAATCGAACATAGGTCAGGGGGAGAAGCGATGGCTTGGGAGTACTATGGGGATGAACTCATCATCATCGGCGTGTTGACGACAATTTTGTTGATTGCCGTGCTAAACTTTTTGAAATCGCGATTCAAGCGGAGACTCGTCTTCTCGTTAACGTTGCTTCTCGTGGGATACGTATCGTGTATCATCGGACTCGTCTTCGTCCGCGGTTGGGACGCGCTGGGCTGGATTTTGATTGGCTTCAGTCTGTATGTGATCGGTCTCCTCACCTATATCGGCGTCGTTATCTATCACTGGGTCAAAGGACGACGCACCACAAACTCATAAGTGAACCGTTCCGGTTGCGGGACGGTTTTTTTGTTGTCACACATGGAGTTCAAACTTTAGACATAATTACGTGAAAAAGTGAGCAAAGGGATTGTCAAACCTTCTTGTGAAATAGTACACTAAGTTCAGAAAGTAAATGTGATATTTATCACAAACACTAACTTGCCTAACACTCAAAGGAGAGACAACCATATGAAAATCGCAGTCATCGGATGTACACACGCAGGAACAGCAGCAGTCAAAGGATTACTCGCCAAGCACGACAATCTCGACATCACGGTGTATGAGCGCAACGACAACGTCAGCTTCCTCTCGTGTGGGATCGCCCTCCACGTCGGTGGTGTCGTCAAACGTGCGGAAGAGCTCTTCTACGCGTCACCGACCGAACTCGAAGAACTCGGCGCGACGATGCGCATGAAGCACGACGTGTTGAACATCGACACGGAAGCGAAGACGGTCCTTGCGAAAAACCTCGACACGGGAGAAGACGTCTATGACACGTTCGACCGTTTGATCGTCACAACTGGTTCATGGCCGATCGTCCCGACGCTCCCTGGCATCGAGATGACTGGGATTGAGCTCTGCAAAAACTATGGCCACGCCCAACGCATCATCGAGCGGGCGAAAGATGCGACGAACATCGCCGTCATCGGTGCCGGCTATATCGGTGTCGAGCTCGTCGAAGCGTTCGAAGTGTACGGTAAACACGTCACGTTCATCGATAGTGCCGACCGCATCTTGAACAAATATCTCGACAAATCGTTCACGGACCAACTCGAGGCAGACATGACGTCACGCGGCATCGACCTCGAGCTCGGCCAGACGGTCGAAGCGTTCCGAGGGACAGATGGAAACGTCACACACGTCGTGACCGATAAAGGTGAGTTTGAGGCCGACCTCGTCATCCTCTGTGTCGGCTTCCGCCCGAACACGGGACTCCTTCAAGGCCAAGTCGACATGCTCGGCAACGGCGCCATCATCGTCGACGAGTATATGCGCACGAGCAACCCGGACGTCTTCGCGGCTGGTGACAGCTGTGCCGTCTATTACAACCCGGCGCGCACACATGCCTACATCCCGCTCGCGACGAACGCCGTCCGCATGGGAACGCTCGTCGCTGAGAACTTGATTGCACCGCGTGTCCGTTATCAAGGGACGCAAGGAACGTCAGGTCTTCGCCTGTATGATTGGAATATCGCCTCGTCAGGTCTCACAGAAGAAGCGGCCGCCTTGTTCGGCCTCGACGTCGAGAGTGTCGTGATTGAAGATGCGTACCGTCCGGAGTTCATGCCGACGGCTGAACCGGTTCAGTTCAAACTCGTCTATGAAGTCGGCACGCATCGCGTCGTCGGTGGACAAGTCCTCTCAAAAGCGGACATGACGCAAGCGGTCAACACGTTGTCGCTCGCCATCCAAAACGAGATGACGGTCGAAGAGCTCGCCTATGTCGACTTCTTCTTCCAACCGCACTACAACAAGCCATGGCACTTCATCAACAGCGGGGCGCTCGCGGCGATGAAAGACAAAGTCAACGCATAAAAAAACTCGGGAGCCGCGGCTTCCGAGGTTTTTATAGATAGCGTGGAGCGTCCTTCATCGAGTTGGCGAGGATCATATAGATGAGAAAGTTCCCCGGTACGATCAGGAAGAGCAGACGAACGCCGAGCGGGGACAAGTCAAAGTATTCAGCGATGCCGCCGCAGACACCGAAGAGTGAGCGGTTCGTGGCAGATTTGCGAAGCGGACGGGACATAAGTGTAGCTCCTATCTCAGTTGTGATATGAAAATTTTACCATATAAACCTACTGGAAATGTATAGGTTCCACAGGTTTTTTTTCGTCTGAAGCCGGGGAAGGGGTAAGAGAAAGCTGATGTGTCACCTGGTCCTGTCAAAGGAGGAGCCAATATGGCCAAGAAGGAAAAACAACCGTACCATATCGTCACGTTCACGTTTCCAGAGGAGTCGATCTCGTATCAAGCATTCAGCAAGTTGAAGAAGTACCACGCCGAAGGACTCGTCGGGTTCGAACAACTCGTCGTCATCAAGCGTGAAGATAACGGGGCCTTCTCGTTCGAGGACGCCGTCCAACTGACGCCGACGAACAAGTCGACGAAAGGTGCCTTGATCGGGATGGCCGTCGGGATTCTCGGCGGACCGTTCGGGATTCTATTCGGCACGCTCACGGGAGGACTCATCGGAGGAACGAAAGATTTGAAACACGTCCAGAGCATTCAAGAGACGTTCAAGCGGACGGTCGGAAATATCGAGCCTGGACAGACCGGGGTGATGGCGATTGGGGAAGAGTTCGATCACTCGGTGCTCGATGGACTGGCGGCTGAACTTGGCGGCACGGTGACACGGACGGACGAAGAACTGTGAAGGGGAGTCGAACTATATGAAGATTGGTATTTTAGGGGCCGGAAAAGTCGGGCGGACGCTCGGACGCAAATTCGAGGACGTCGGCTATGACGTGTTGTACGGGACACGGTCAGAACGGGAAGGGACGATGTCGCTCCAAGAAGTGGCATCGAATGCGCAAATCTTGTTATTGACGACACCGTTCGCGGCGGCCGTCGATTTGATTCAATCGCTTCGGGACTTGGACGATAAGATCGTCATCGACGTGACGAATCCAATCGCCAAAGAGTTTGACGCGATCGAGCGACCGGAAGGGAAATCAGGGGCCGAGCATCTGCAGGAACTCGCACCGCACGTCCGCATCGTCAAGGCGTTCAACCAGACCGGCGTCGAGAACTTGGAGAATCCGAACATGTCGATGATGTTCATCGCCGGAGACGAGCAAGAATCGGTCCGGGCCGTCCAAGACCTTGCCTCGAAAATCGGCTTCGACGCCCATACGCTCCGTCACTTGAAGCTGGCGCGAGAGCTCGAGTCGCTCGCGTGGCTATGGATTCATTACGCGACGAAAGAACGGAAGCATCGGAACTTCGCGTTCTACTTGAAAGAGAATAGCTTCTAACAGAAAAGACGGTCACGCGTTGGCGTGACCGTCTGGTCGTTAAAAGGCAGCTTGACGCTCAGAGCGAGTCTTCAACGACTCGATTGTCTCGCGTTCGATGGCTTCGACTTCGCGCTGTTGCCAGCCTGGCATGAGGAACGCGTCGACGAGCGCCCAAATTCCAACGATGATAAACCCGAATACACCAATCAATACAACCGTAAGGGCGATTGATAGGATTGTTGTAGCAAGCATCGCGATAGCCGTCCCGGTCTTCTTGAAGTAGAAGCGGTGTGCGCCGAAACCGCCGAGGAAGAACCAAAGCAAGTACGCGACGACGAGATTGCGTTTCTTTTTCTCGACTTCGCTGTTGACGAGGAGCATTTCCTCTGTCGTTGAACTACCTCCGCCTACGCTTCGTTTGGAGGTGGAGGATTCCTGAGTCATCCAGTCTAACGACCGGAACCTGATCAGGCTAGCCCCGTCGTCCCGACGGTTGAAGAGGCTAAGATTCGTTCAGCCTCTCGTTTCAAGTTCAGTCCTGCGTTCACATCGCGGTCGTGGTGGGTCCCGCAACCCGGGCATGTCCACTCGCGCAGACCGAGATGCTTCACGTCCTTGTGTCGATGGCCGCAACTCGAACAGAGCTGGCTCGAGGCGAACTTCTTCCCGACCTTCACGACGGTCTTGCCGTACCAGTCCGCCTTGTACTCGAGCATGCGGAAGAACGCCGACCAACTGACATCGGAGATGGCCTTGCTGAGCTTGCGGTCCTGTTGCATATCCTTCACCTGCAGGGTCTCGATGCCAATGACGTCGTGGTTTTTGACGATCTCGATCGACAGCTTGTGCAGGAAGTCGGTGCGCTTGTTGGCAATCTTCTCATGGATGCGGGCGACCTTGCGCTTCTGCTTCTGATAGTTCTTCGCCTCGGACAGCTTGATGTTCTTGTTCAGGGCGATGAGCTGACGACGGGACAGCTTGCGCTGCTCGCGCGCCAGTCTCTTCTCGAGCGAATGGAAGTAGCGGTCGTTTTGGTACACCGTGCCGTCGGACAGGACGGCGAAATGCTTCAGTCCGACGTCGACGCCGACGGTTGAGCCGGTCTTTGGCAGTTCGTCGATCTCCTGCTCGACGCAGAGGGAGACGAAGTATTTGCCCGTCGCGTTCCGTCGGATCGTCGCGCTAAGGATGCGACCCTCGACAACCCTTGAGTTGGCGAACCGGACCCACTTCAACTTCGGCAGCTTGAGCCGGTCGCCGACAATCGATACCTCAGGAAGTTGGGACTTGCCTTGGATGTTCGCCGTGTAGGATTGGACAGGGTTCCGCTTCGACTTGAACCGTGGTCGTTCGTTCTGTTTCTTGAAGAAGTGTTCATATGCCTCGGCCAGATGTTTGACGCTATTTTGCACGGAAGTGCTATCGACTTCCTTTAACCAATCAAGCTCTTGCTTGAGTACAGGTATTTCTTTTGAACAGGAGCCGTAGGACAGTCCTTTTCCTGTCGCCTTGTAGGTTTCTTCCCACTTCGCCAAGAAGTGGTTGAAGACGAAGCGTGAACAACCGATTGTCTTGGCAATCAAAAATTCCTGCTCCGTTGTCGGATATATCCGGAATCTATACGCTTTATGCTTCAACATGGTGTTCACCTCCTCTAGGTATTTATACCCAAAAAAGAGGTTGGCGATTCATCTCCCACGTTCACTACGGCTTCGCCCGCCACGTTTAGAAGTGGGAGTATTCTCGTCTGATTTTGATAAATCGGTACGTGAATAATTCATGATGTGATGTGCCTTCTTTCCAAAAATTGATATAATGAATGCAGTCTTTATTGTACCGGGAAACGGATGAATTCCCATGATTTTCTATTATTTATTTTTGGAAGCGAGGAACAACCGAATGGGTTTTGCGATTGTGACGTTCATCGTCGCGTTTATTCACGTGATCGCCGGAGCGGTCGTCTTACATAAGTATCCGCAATATAAATCGATCGCCATCAGTGTGATCGTGCTCGGTTTCGTATATGGTCTACTGACGGTGGGGTTCATCGTCCTATGAATAAAATCTTGAAACCTCGAGTGACCTATACAAATCAAGATGCATTGAAACTCGGGATGTTCATTATGCTCGGGCTCACCATCATGGATGTCTTAAGTGGTAACGTGCCAGATATGACGCTGGCGCTGGCTGCGACTCTGTTTTATGCTTGGCGCCGTGACATCGCGGCGGCACTTGGTGAGGAAGCATCTCGTGCCATCGGACGCAAATCAAGTGAACTGACATTACGAGCTGTCGTCGTTGCCTTGATGATTGGACTTTTCGTCTCGTTCTTCATGGATACGTTGACCTACTCGCTTGAAGCCCTCATGTATTACGGATTGGCGTTTGTGTTCGGATTAAAAGGGATTGGACTCTGGTTCTTTATGCCGGAAACAACGGTCGAGACCGAACTGAATTAATATGAAGAACGATGTGGCACACGCCTCATCGTTTTTTCTTATGGTTGATGTCAGACGAAAACGTGAATAGGACAAAGAGTGTTGTTATTGTCTGCATTGGATTGGAAGGAGTTTTGTTATGTGTACAGCAATCACGTACGCTCCGCACGCTCACTACTTCGGCAGAAACTTAAACCTGAACGTGTCCTATCACGAGCAAGTGACGATTACGCCCCGACACTATCCATTCAACTTTAGACGGATGGGCGAGAACGTTAACCATTACGCGATGATCGGGATGGCGACCGTCGTGGAAGACTACCCGCTCTATTACGAGGCGACGAATGAGAAGGGGCTGAGCATGGCAGGGCTGAACTTCCCGGGGAATGCCGTGTTCAAGCCGGAAGTCGACGGACGAGACAACGTCTCCCCGTTCGAGTTCATCCCGTGGATCCTCGGCCAGTGCGCGACCATCGAGGAAGTGAAAGAGCGACTGGCGAAAATTCATCTGATCAATCTCAATTTCAGCGACGCGCTCCCGCTTCACCCGCTACACTGGATGATCGCCGACAAGGATACTTCGATTGTTGTCGAGCCGATGACGGACGGGTTGCGCATGTACGACAATCCAGTCGGCGTCTTGACGAACAATCCGTCGTTCGAGTATCAGCTGTTCAATCTGAATGATTATCGGCACGTCTCGACGAAACTGCCGGCCAATACGTTCGCGCCGACATTGAACCTCGATGCCTATTGTCTCGGATTAGGCGGGCAGGGCTTGCCGGGTGATTTATCGTCGACATCACGATTCGTCCGGGCAACATTCGCTACATTTAACTCGGTCTGCGAACCGACCGAGGCGTCCGCGGTCGGTCAATTTTTCAAACTGTTGGATACGGTGATGCAAACGCGGGGCTTGAACGAGGCGGCGGACGGGACGTACGAGTACACCATCTATTCCTCATGCTGCAATGTCGACGACGGTATCTATTATTACCGGACGTATGACAACAACCAGATCACGGCCGTGTCGCTGTTCCATGAACCGTTAGACAGCGAGCGATTGATCACGTATCGGCTACAATATGAGCAACAGATTCATTACGAGAATTGAGAACAGCCCTCTTCGCGCGAAGGGGGCTGTGTGTTACAGTGTGTCGTTATAGAGAGGGGCCTCATCGTCCGTGCTGATGACTTTCAAATGACGTTCGTCTTTCACATAGACGCTCTTATAAGCGACGCGTTCACCTTCATAGAACAAGATGACGCGGTTGCCGTCGTTATCCGTCTCGACTTTCGGTTCATACTGTGCGATCTCAATCGTCTCGTCGAGCACGCCATACTCTTCGTATGTAGACAAGTCGTCTTCGTTTGAGCAGGCGACGAGAAACAGGGAAGCGACTATCGCGAGAATTGCTTTCTTCATCATACCTCTCCTTATTTGATAGTTAGCCTATCAAATATAACGCAGATTGATTTCTTTTTCAAAAAAGAGCCAGGATGAGTCAGAGCGGATGTTCATGTGCCGATGACTAAAACGACACGTCCTTCTTCTAACGCAAGTGACTTGATGTTGCCGACTTTCACTTTTTGGAGCGGGCCGATCGCACTCAAGTCGAGCGTCAGTGTTCGAGCATCGTAAGTGATATAAGGCGAGTGGTTTAAAAACTTGTCGTTGAAGATTTCTTTATCCGTAGGCTCGACCTTCACGACAGTGAACACAATTTTTCGCCCGTGAATCTCTTTTGGCACCAATGTCAGTTTCATCCGAACATCTTTCGAGAAGAAAGCGACCCCGACTTTCTTTGACCCTACTAAAATCAATTGTCCGTTTGTGATCTCAACGGTCACATCCGACAGCTCGGGGATTTTTGGACTTATGAACGATTGAAGTTTGGACGCCTCGAGTGGGACTGTGACCGCTACGTTATTCATCATCTTCTTAAACATACAACCAGCTCCCTTTACCATTTTTATACTACTATAAATGATTAATACCTTTATTTTACAATCTTGAATCCTTGGTTTGGGAGAAAGTGATCCATAAGAAAAGACCAAGCTGCGCGCTTGGTCTTTTCGTTATGCCGATTTATCGTTGTTCTCTTTTTTCGCTTTCCGGGCGAGCGTTAAAATCTGATACACCTTGAAGAAGTCATACGCGGCTACGGCGATGATGAAGTACGTCCAGAAGCTGAAGCCGTACTCTTGTACCGAGTAGTAGGCGAGGACGGTGAACAGAATCCCGAATGAGAGACTGAACAAAAACATAACTTTTAAGTGTCGCGGCATCAATGCCACCTCATTTCTACATTAAGAATAATACGACCATGACGAGCGCGTTGTTGAACGCGTGAATCGCGATCGGCACGATCAAGCGACGCGTCTTGGCGTAAGCGACCGTGAAGGCGAAGCTCATCGCCACGTAAACGAGAATCTTGTTGTCACCGTGGATGAGCGCGAACAAGAGCGAGCTGACCGCGAACGCGATCCAGAACCCGAAGCGGGCGCTCAAGTTGCCGAACAAGATATGACGGAACAGAATCTCTTCCATAATCGGTCCGAGCAAGACGACCGAGAGCGTCATGACCGGGACGAGACGGACGATATCCGCGATTTGCTCGGTGTTCTGGGAGCCCATGACGTCACCTGAAATCCACGTCTCAATCAAGTTGGCGACGATGACGAGCCCGTACTGCATGAGGATCCCAAGCCCGATCCATTTGACCGTGTCGTTCAAGTTCGACTGGATCCCTTGCTGTTTATACAGCTTCAAGTCGGGCCAAAGCAAGAAGACCGAGATGATGATCGTCAAGCTGAACCCGATGGCGAACCAGAGCCCGGTCGACGTTGGCGTGATCCATTCCGGACGCACACCGCTAATCAATACCGGAAAGAATTGAACAAACGCGTATAGCAGAATCGGGATGATATGCCGAATCCGAATGTTAGGCGCCATCGAAAAACGGGTATTTATCGATTGGTTTGAGTTTAGTGTAGCCAATTCAACACGTCCTTATTCCTAAGAGTCAACGTTCCTTTTAACCATTGTAGCAAATAAGGTCTCTTGACCGCGAGTGGGAGCATTTTTTCGATGTTCCCGCTTGCATTTTCAGGCGTCTCATACTACACTAATCAATGTTAGCACTCCTTTTTGATGAGTGCTAAAACTTACGATTCAACGATACATCATTCATATTCGGAGGAGGTTTTTTCTATGTTAAAACCACTAGGCGATCGCGTCATCATCGAAGTCGTGGAGAAAGAAGAAAAGACGATTGGAGGCATCGTGCTTCCTGACACGGCGAAAGAGAAGCCGCAACAAGGACGCGTCCTCGCAGTCGGGACTGGCCGCGTCACGGACCAAGGTGAGCGGATCGCGCTCGACGTCAAAGAAAATGATTTGGTCATCTACTCGAAGTACGCGGGTACCGAAGTGAAGCATGAAGGCAAAGAATACTTAATCGTTCGAGAGAGCGACATTCTCGCAATCGTAGGCTAAGACTCACCATTCTTCAAAAACTTTTCTAGGGGGAAATGAACAATGGCAAAAGAAATCAAATTCTCAGAAGACGCACGTCACGCGATGCTTCGCGGTGTCGACGCACTCGCTGACGCGGTAAAAGTCACAATCGGACCGAAAGGACGCAACGTCGTCCTCGAGAAGAAGTTCGGCTCACCGCTCATCACGAATGACGGCGTGACGATCGCGAAAGAAATCGAACTCGAAGACCACTTCGAAAACATGGGCGCGAAGCTCGTTGCCGAAGTCGCCTCGAAGACGAACGAAGTCGCAGGGGACGGTACAACGACAGCGACAGTCCTCGCTCAAGCGATGATTCGTGAAGGTTTGAAAAACGTGACAGCGGGCGCGAACCCGATGATCCTTCGTAAAGGGATCGACAAAGCAGTTCGTCGTTCACTCGAAGAGCTCAAGCTCATCTCGAAACCGATCGAGTCGAAAGAAGCGATCGCCCAAGTTGCGGCCATCTCGGCAGCGGACGAAGAAGTCGGCGAGTTGATCGCTGAAGCGATGGAACGCGTCGGCAACGACGGCGTCATCACGATTGAAGAGTCACGCGGCTTCACGACAGAACTCGACGTCGTCGAAGGCATGCAGTTCGACCGTGGTTACTTGTCACCATACATGATCTCAGACTCAGACAAGATGGAAGCGGTGCTCGACAACCCGTTCATCTTGATCACCGATAAGAAAATCTCGAACATCCAAGAGATCATCCCAGTGCTCGAGCAAGTCGTACAACAAGGGAAACCAATCCTTATCGTCGCTGAAGACATCGAAGGCGATGCGCTCGCGACACTCGTCTTGAACAAGCTCCGTGGTACGTTCAACGCGGTCGCGGTCAAGGCACCAGGGTTCGGCGATCGTCGTAAAGCGATGCTCGAAGATCTCGCGACGCTCACAGGCGGCCAAGTCATCACCGAAGACCTCGGCCTCGAGCTCAAGTCGGCATCACTCCAACAGCTCGGACGCGCATCGAAAGTCGTCGTCACGAAAGACACGACAACGATCGTCGAAGGTGCTGGAGACGAAGCCACGATCAAAGCACGCGTTCAAACGATTCGCAACCAAATCGAAGAGACATCGTCTGACTTCGACCGTGAGAAACTCCAAGAGCGTCTCGCGAAACTCGCTGGCGGCGTAGCCGTCGTAAAAGTTGGCGCAGCGACAGAGACGGAACTTAAAGAGCGTAAGCTCCGCATCGAAGACGCGCTCAACGCGACACGCGCAGCCGTCGAAGAAGGGATCGTCGCAGGTGGTGGTACGGCGTTCATCAACGTCATCCCAGCGGTTCGTGCGTTGCTTGCAGAAGTGACAGCGGATGAAGCGACAGGTGTCAAACTTGTCCTCCGTGCTCTCGAAGCACCGGTCCGTCAAATCGCGGAAAACGCTGGTGAAGAAGGTTCGGTCATCGTCGAGAAGCTCAAGAACGAATCGGTCGGCATCGGCTACAACGCCGCGACTGGCGAGTACGTCGACATGATCGCACACGGTATCGTCGATCCGGCGAAAGTGACGCGTTCAGCACTTCAAAACGCAGCGTCAGTCTCAGCCATGTTCCTCACGACAGAAGCGGTCATCGCAGACAAGCCAGAACCAGCAGGCGCTGGCGGCGGCATGCCTGACATGGGCGGCATGGGTGGAATGGGCGGCATGATGTAAGTCCATTCTTCAAAATTAAAAGGGAGAAACTCGAGTTATAGAGTTTCTCCCTTTTAATATGATTCTCAATCTAATATTGATGCTACAAGATGACTCCTATTGGACTATAATTAGTAGGCTCATCACCATAACTCGTGGTTGCTATTTTAACGACCAAGCTCGAAGCGTAATCTCAAAAAGAAACGTTCGAGGTTTCGGTAGCCATAACCACGGCGTTTGATA